>JAUXII010000334.1 GCA_030621075.1 Lentimicrobiaceae bacterium | reverse complement strand
CCCATGTGAAGTTTTTGAATGGGTTGAAAAGGAAGGATTTAAAATAAATATGTTGATTAATAATGCAGGGATAGGATCGTTAGGTGATTTTCCCAGCCATAGCCAGGAGCAGATCGATTACATGATTCATTTAAATATTCGTGCTGTATTATTACTAACCAGTTATTTTATCCCGTTACTTAAAAAAGCGAATAAAGGGTATATCCTGAATGTTGGAAGCATACTTTCTTATGCCCCTGTTCCATATAAAAGCATGTATGGTTCTTCCAAAGCTTTCATCTATATTTTTAGCCTGGCACTAAAGGAGGAGTTGAGGAATTCAGGCATATCTGTCAGTGTTTTAACTCCAGGCCCGTCACCGACAAATGCTGAAGTCAGGAGTAGAATTGAGTCCGGAGGTTTTTTTGCGAGGAGATCGATTCTGTTGCCAGATAAAATTGCCAGGATAGGTATTGATGGATTACTCAAAGGCAAGGCTTCTATCTTGCCCGGAGCGCTGAATAAAATAATGGCATTTTCCCGGTTTATCATACCCCCAAAACTAAGCCTCAGAATACTTGGATATGCATTCAGAAGAAACAATAGGCGTAATGGGGCGTAAGCTTTTTTTGTTAATTTTGTAACCCACGACTAAAGTCGTGGGCTAGTCATGGGTTACAGAAATATTATATTATGAAAATCAAGGCAATCGTATTTGGAACCGTTTTAATGGCATTTGTTATTTCTCCGGCATGTGAAAAGCTTGACGTGAGTTATGAGTTTTTTATTGAACATGAGATTGAGGTTGTTTCATCCTCTAAAGATTTCAATGTGGAGGAAATTCTTAACGCAAGTGATGCGAGCTCTTATATCATGGAGTATGGTGATAATATTAAATCCATTAACATTCTTGATGTTACATACCAGTTGACACGTTTTAACGGGCCTGATGATCAACAGATCAACACTGCTACCCTAAAGGTTTCAGATGAAAATGGGGGAGGGCCGGTTGAGATTTCAACTATAACCGATGTAAATCTTCTTAATGGATTAAACAATGTCCAGCCTTTACCGGTTAATCAGGCAGGTGTTGATCGCCTGGCTGCGTTAATAAAGGCTCCCCCTCATACGGCGATGCTAACCCTGGTTGGTACTGCCAATGAAGAACCATTGGATTTCAAGGTGCTGTTTAGGTTTAAGGTCGTAATGGTTGCTGCTCCGCTTTAGGAAGGTGCGTGCTATTAGTTGGCTGGCGACTGTAAGGTGCCGGCTTTGATCAAAGATTTATTTTAGTTGTCAATTACTTCTGTAAATCTGCTTTATATTAACGGGCTCGATAAGTAGTTGAAAATCCCCTTTTGTTTCCCCTGTATGGATATTTCTGACAACATCCATACCTTCTATCACCTTTCCAAAGGCGGCAAACCCATAGCCATCGGAGTTTCTTTTTCCTGCAAAATCCAACGATGGTTGATCGCCGACACAGATAAAGAATTCAGAAGTAGCTGTACCTGGTCCGTATCGTGCCATGGAGATCACTCCGTCTTTGTGTAAGATTCCGGTCTGAGCAGT
>JAUXII010000034.1 GCA_030621075.1 Lentimicrobiaceae bacterium | reverse complement strand
TGAAGGGTAATTTTGTTCGATATTGAAAGGAATGGCTAATCCGTTTTTGTTTTCAGTTCAGTTTTGTCTATCACTCTATAAACGGGATACGGAAAATATCCTTTTCCCCATTGAGGGACCAAATACCGGTCAAAGAAGTTCCATTTTAACAGCCCATCATCAGCCTGTGGTTCGAGTAAATAGGCTGCCAGGCTTCCCAGTGGCTGGGCTGTTCGAATGACATAAGTCCCGGCAGGAAATTCTCTGTTTTCTGCAATGAAGTCGCCATAAATCGTATTCGTATAATGACCCTGGTTTAACCTTTCTGCGCCAGTTAGTTTTTTGATGTTAAATTTTTCTACAGCAAGAGTCGTTTTTTCCTCAAGGCGTTCGATAATAATCCCGTGTGTTTCTATTAAATTTAAAACCGCAGGATCCGAAATCGACAAGATATAGGCATATGGAAATTTTATGTTTTTTGCTGGAAAGTAATCGGCGAAATAAAAAGTGGTGACTGTTTTTTTTCGATCACTTTTCTTATACCGGGTCCTACCGTTTTCATCAACATATTTATCTGCTTCGAATGCTTTAATTATAATTTTTTCGGGCGTTGGCTCACGTTTGAATTCAATAGCAAATGAATCGGTTATAGCAGGGTCTAACCCTCTTTTTATCACTCCTGCATCAGCATCTTCCAGGAGTTGTATTATCTCTTTTTTGTGAGTAGAGGCATATTCTAAAAGGGAGCGCAATAAATAGTAGTTTCCGTTAACCCGTGTTTCAAAATCAGCATATACATAATTTTCATTCAATATGGAAAGCCTGTTTCGCAGGCCAATATAATTCACCAGGTAGCGAGGCTCTGGAGAGGAATAGACCCAGCCCTTTTCAGGGTTTGTCCGGTCAACAAATTCACCATAGAAAATGTTTTCAACATGGTATTTTTCGTTAAGTCTTTCAGATACCAACGGCATCAACTTATCACGCATATAGTTAATCAGGTTTCGGTCACCATTAGGGTTCATCATCCAGGTGAAGGTTATTGGCTCTTCGTGATACGACCCATTGGTTGTGTGGCAATCAATACTTATAGCTGGGTCCCAGGTGTTTAAAACATGCGTAACAACGCCTGTTATTTCTGGTGTTTCCAATTTCATGGCATCGCGGTTCAAATCGAGATTTTGTCCATTATAGCGAACTCCGACCCCATTTTTTGGTCCATTTTGTCGTGTGCGGTTTTTTGTGCTGATTTTTTCATTTCCATCGGCATTAAGGATTGGGCATATCAGCACTACTACATCTTTTAGAATATTTGATACATCGTTGGCTAATAAATCTCTGGCCAGCATCAGTGTTGCTTCTTTTCCTTCAACCTCTCCTGCATGAATATTACCCTGGAGGTAAACAACAATCCGGTCATCATTTTCAAGATCCGCAGGGCTTTGTGGCAGGGGGGTTCCAATTACGAGTAAGGGAATGTCCCTTCCTTCGGTTGACCGGGCTATGGTTTCGACCCGAATATATGACGAAGATTTTTCTAATACTTCGATAAATGATATAACATCATTATAAGTTGATGTTGATTCATAGTTTGATTTTTCAGCTACAGTCAGCAATTTGGGCTGTCCTTTTGCCGAGACACAGAGCAAAAAGGCAAAAGGCAATAACAAATAGATTATTTTCATAACTAATTTATTTTGAAAAACCACATTCTGCCACAGTAGGAAAATCATTTCGAATATCGAATATCGTTATTCGTATATCGGATATCAAGATAGAGCTTTAATCAAAGCCCTGACCTCTTCCCACTTAGCATCCTCCAATGTAGCACCAATAACTTCAATTATTTTTCCGGAAAGGATTGCTCCGAGATGGCCACAATGTTCCAGGGACATATCATTAATTAAACCAAAAAGGAAACCTGAAGCATAAAGATCACCAGCCCCTGTTGTGTCAAGTGGTTTTACATCTATTACCCCGATGTTGGCTTTTTCCTGTCCCCTTTGTATCAATGAACCCTTCTTGCCGATTTTCACAACAGCAATTTCACAAAGTTGAGCCAGGTTATCCAATCCCTCTTCCGGCTCCAATCCTGTGAACGATTTAACTTCCTCTTCATTAGCAAAAATAATATCAACATATTCTTTAACAATCATTTTGATAAAATCCAGATGATCGGTTACAACGTTGTAACTGGCAAGGTCCAATGAGACCATCAGGTTATTTTCTTTTGCAAGCTCAACCGCTCTTTTAAGCAGGTCATGATTTTGTACCATGTACCCTTCAATATGGATGATTTTATAAGGTGCAAACAGTTGGGAGGAAAGGTCTTCTGCAGATAATTCCACAGCCGCCCCGAGGTATGTGGCGAATGTACGTTCTGAATCAGGACTTATCAGGCCAATGGCACGTCCTGTCGCCAATTTGCTTTCAAACAGATGAGATTTAATGTTGTTTTTGCCAAGGTCATTGTAGAAGATTTTGCCATACTCATCGTTGCCAACTTTACCGATAAATCCGGTTTCCACACCCAGCTTTGCCAGGCCATAAATTGTATTGGCAGCAGACCCACCCACGGTGAGTTTTTTATCCAGCGTTTGTGTATGCTTAATAATTTTATCTGATAACTCTCTGTCTACCAGTTGCATACTGCCCCTTGGCATGCTAAAATATTGCAGGAGATCATCGCTTTTTAGTCTGGTCATAATATCCAGGAGGGCATTTCCCATGCCAAGGATTTTTTTCATATTATATCATTATATCATTACAGCATTAAATCATTACAGCATTATCGCATTATCGCATTATCGCATTATCGCATTACATCATTTTTTCTGGCAAAAGTAATGAATAAGAATGAAAGCATGGGTCACCGGTTTTTTGTTGTTGAATCAATTTTTCGATAGAAATAATTGTCCATTTAAAAAGTTTAAGTACTTTTGCACCCTCTTAAGGATATCCTTGATCAGGTTAGGGATAAATTCCCCAATAGCTCAGCTGGTTAGAGCGACTGACTGTTAATCAGTAGGTCCCTGGTTCGAATCCAGGTTGGGGAGCAGCAAAAGAGGAATTTCATCAAGATGAAATTCCTCTTTTGCATATCAGATATCTAATATCAGGTATCAGATATCTGATATGAACCGGGGGGGGCGATATACGATATCCGAATAACGATATCAGATATGCGAAATGGGTGTTGGAGATGACATTAAAAAAAGTCCCGTTAAGGAATAACTCCACTCAAATTTTGTATATTTATGCCGGGAAAATGTGGTAATGCGAGATTCCCCTTTAGCGCCATTAGCCTTAGCAGATTTAGTTGATTTAAGCAGTAAAAATTCAGCTCTCGTTCAAATTTAAATCTTTATTAAATGAAAATCACGATTAAACTTATAACAGTATTGCTCATTCTTGCTGAAATCACCTTTGCCCAAACTCAGGCCGAGCTGATTGGAGAAGATATTGTTGTCTTTTATCCCCACAATTTTGTTCCCTCACAAACCCTGCCATCAATGGCCCTGATCGGTGAACCCGACTCCATCGGACCTATGCCACCAGATTGGAATATAATACCGGAGTTTTATACACAGGGCGGATTGCATAGCGCCTCTATAACTACCGAAGAAGATACCGACCTCTATGGAACCGGTGAAGTAATTGGCGATCTAAGGAGAAACAATACCGAAGTCGAACTATGGAACACCGACAACTATGGATACTGGACAGCAGAAGGAAAGCGTTTATACCAGTCTCACCCCTGGATCCTTGCAGTACGCACCAATGGGACCTCATACGGTATTCTCATCGACCATACCTGGAAACAGCGGATCATACTAAACAATCCCATAGAGATCATTTCAGAGGGGCCTCCTTTTCGTATTATAATTATTGAAAGGGAAAGTCCGCAGGAGGTGATGCTGGCCCTGGCAGAACTCATTGGAAAACCTGAACTTCCCCCAATCTGGGCGCTGGGTTATCACCAGTGCCGCTATTCATATTACCCCGATACCGAGGCACTCGAAATTGCTGATAAATTTCGTGAAAAAGAACTTCCATGCGATGTGATCTGGTTTGATATTGATTATATGGACCAGTATAAAATATTTACCTTCGACCCAACAGGCTACTCCAATCCCGCTTATGTTAACAGCTACCTGCACGAAAACGGTTTCCATTCCATCTGGATGATCGATCCGGGAGTAAAACAGCAAAGCGGGTATTTTGTATATGACCAGGGCACCACAGGCGATTACTGGGTAAAAACCGCGGATGGAAATACCTACTATGGCGATGTCTGGCCGGGCAGTTGTGCCTTCCCCGATTTCACCATGCCCGAAACAAGGGAGTGGTGGTCAGGCCTATACCCTCCGTACATGGCCCATGGAATGGACGGTGTATGGAACGACATGAATGAGCCTGCAGTTTTTAATGATACCAAAACCATGCCCGAAGATAATGTCCACAGGGGCGGAAATGATTTACCGGAGGATATTCACCGAAGATACCATAATGTTTTTGGTATGTTGATGGTAAAAGCCACACGGGAAGGAATATTGCAATCCAATCCGGACAAACGTCCCTTTGTGCTGACTCGTGCCAATTTCCTGGGCGGACATCGTTATGCTGCCACATGGACCGGCGATAACCAATCTACCTGGGAACATCTTCGGATGTCAATCCCCATGTCGTTAAATCTTAGCTTATCAGGCCAGCCTTTTAATGGCCCGGATATAGGTGGTTTTATAGGCTCCCCGGGTGCTGAGCTTCTGGGCCAGTGGTTGGCAGTGGGAGCATTTTATCCCTTTTGCCGTAATCATTCCACCAAAGGCAGCTATCCGCAGGAACCATGGGCGTATGGGCAAGAAATTGAAGATATTAGCCGAATAGCATTACAAAGACGTTATTGCCTGCTCCCTTACCTCTATACACTGTTTTATGAGGCCTCACAAAATGGCATGCCTGTCATGCAACCTGTTTTCTTTGCCGACCCCTCCGATCTCAGCCTTCGTAATGAGCAACAGGCCTTCTTATGGGGAGAAGAGCTGCTCATCATTCCATCCTGGGCTGATAACCCAGCTCTACCCATGGGGCACTGGAGAGACATAAGCATAATAGACCCTGAACTGGAAGATGATGGTTATCAGCCAGCGCTTAAACAAAAACCAGGTTCTGTCATACCGTTTTCTGAGATCATTCAAAGCACAAATGATTATTCATCTGATCAGATTACCCTTCTGATAGCTCCTGATGAAAACCACGAAGCCAATGGTCAGCTTTATGCAGATGCCGGTAACGGATTCGGATATCTCGATAATGATTTCCTTCTGACCGGATTTACAGTATTTCCCACATTTGATGATTCTTTACAGGTAAACTGCCTTACTACCGCGGGCAACCTGAATTCTGAAAACCGTAGCTACCGGGCTGGACTGGTCACAAGTTATGGTACTTTTTATTCGGAATGGACGGAAGACTCCACATTCAAGATCCCTTTGCAACCCGATCTTTATGTCGAAATTGTTTCCCCGCAAAACGGGGAAAAATTTGATTTAGGTGAAGAGATCCTTCTAAGCCCTGAATTAACAGGTGATTTATTCGTAAACAAAGTATCATGGTATACTAATGATAACCAGCTCCTTGCTGAGGTAACCACCGAACCCTGGGAATTCCTATGGTCCGGAGCTGAAATGGGTATTTATGATATCCAGGCTGTGGCCCTTACCGAAACTGAGCTGCAAATATCTTCACGCAAGATCAGCATACAGGTGGGATATCTGGGATCCGGAGAGATCACCTACGAGGTATGGTGGAATATTGGCGGAGGTCTGCATCTGTCCGATCTGACCAATAACCCCAATTACCCTGATTATCCTGATGAGAACAATATCCTCAACAGATTCGAGACCCCTAAAAATATTGGTGATGAATTTGGGGCTCGTGTTATAGGCTATCTACACCCTCCTCATTCTGGTAATTATAGTTTCTGGATCAGTGGGGACGACTTTTGCGAATTCTGGCTTAGCACCGATTCATTAGAGGCTAACAAACAACTTGTTTGTGAAGTCCCCGGCTGGACAATACCTGGCGAATGGAACAAATACCCCGAACAACACTCTGCAGAAATCTACCTGGAATCCGGCAACAAATACTTCATCATGGGCTTACAAAAAGAGGCTTATGATAACGACCATCTTACAGTAGCCTGGGAACTAAGCGGAGAAAATCCTGAAATTATTCACGGAGCCTTCTTGTCACCCTATAATTCCCAGACTTATGTGGAGGACCATGTACAAATCCCCAATCCTCTTAAAATTTACCCCAACCCTGCAAAGGATGAGTTTTATATCACAACAATGGGCCTGCAGGGGAAAATAGTTATTTGCAATTTGAATGGGGCTAAGGTTACACAATTTAAGATCAAACATGATCAAAGAGACATTAAAATATCAACTTCGGGTTTAAACAACGGGATTTATACCATCTGGTTCGAAAGCGCAGGCAGACGGTTTGTGGAGAAGTTGGTAGTTGTTAAATAGTATCCGGTATCAGATCCGCCTGAGGCGGACTGATTAACGATAACTTGTCCGCCCTTTGGCGGATGCGAAATGGGACGAAATGCCTGTCAGGTGTTACACCTGACAGAAGAGAAAAGAGAAAAATGAAAGGATGTTTTTTTGACTGTATCTTGTTCATCAAGTAATCCCCTGTTGTTTGATTTTTTGTACCTTGTGATTTATTTGGAATTTGAATATTAGTGCCTGGAATTTTTAATTAACAATTGAGCAAGGCCTATCGGTATCGGCTATCAGGAGCAGGTATCAAACCTAACGGAGTTTATCCCGCAAAGCGGGAGTGCCTCCCTACAACGCGAGAGGTATTGAGTGGATAGGGAGTAAGGGCGGACAAGAGCCTCTCAGGTAGGTACACAGGAGCTGATCCGTCAGCTGGCGGAGATGATTTTCGAGCTAAAACCAGAATCAATAGGGATAAACAACAAATGTTGGTTACTCTAAGGATTGTTATGAAGAGCATTATGATGCAAGACTGTCACGTACGTTTCTGTGAGCGGCTTTGGATGAAATTACGAAATAATTATTTCACCGGAATGGTGAGCTGCCAACAACTTGAATGCTCATGGTTTGAAACGAGCCGTTAAATGAAAAATCATTCAATAAATTTCCAAAAATTATCCTGATCGATTACATTGAAGGTGCTTTCAGGATAGGTTGATAAAAACTCCCCAGGCACTTTAATCTTCGATCTCTGACTGTATTTAAACTCAAAGGCCATCAACTTTCCACCAACTTCCTCTATATAATCTATCTCTTTCTGGTCATAGGTCCTCCAAAAATATGTATTAACAAACTTTCTGCTATTCAGATTGTTCTTTAACCTCTCGATTACACATAAATTCTCCCACAGTCCGCCAACATCATTTCTATAGTTGAGAGGATTAAAGTTCTGAATTAAATAATTTCTGATTCCAATATCATAAAAATA
>JAUXII010000101.1 GCA_030621075.1 Lentimicrobiaceae bacterium | reverse complement strand
CAAAAAGAATCCGTTTTGAAGGAAATAGTTATGGGGAAGAATGGATAAAAGAAGCTGAAAAAAGGAGATTGTCAAATATTAAATCAACCCCTCAGGCACTTGATGTTTTTATCAGACCGGAGACAATCGATTTGTTTAAACGGACCAAGGTATTATCAAAAAGAGAACTTGAGGCAAGGTATGAGATTAAACTTAACAAATATACCAAAAATATACAGATTGAATCGAGAGTAATAGGTGACCTGGCAAGAAATCATATAATTCCGGTGGCTATCAGGTATCAGAATCTGCTCGTTGAGAATGTTCGTGGGTTGAAAGAAGTTCTTGATAAAGATTCGTTTGAAAAGGTTGCCCAAACTCAAATCAAAATGATTAAGGAAATTTCGGGTCACATTAATATCATTCATAAGAACCTGGAACTTATGCTTGATGAGCGGAAGAAAGCGAACAAGATTGAAAGTGTAATAAGTCAGGCACTGGCTTATAATGAAAAAGTATTACCTTATTTTGATATTATCCGCAGGCATGTTGATAAATTAGAGCTTAAAGTAGATGATGGGTTATGGCCGCTTCCTAAATACCGGGAATTGTTATTTTTACAATAAAGGAGCTATATGCGTCCTTCATTTCTCATTTGAAAAAATGGTTGGTTTTACGGTTAACAT
Organism: Lentimicrobiaceae bacterium; assembly: GCA_030621075.1. The sequence goes on along the minus strand of JAUXII010000101.1, from coordinate 4,651 downwards.
CACGTAAGCCCAGTGTGACAATTGTCCCGAAAGATCATTCACCTGTTTCATAACCTCCAACGTACTGGTTGGAAGAAAGAATGAAAACCCGGCCTGGACATTCATATCTTTCCTGATGGTGTATTGATATAAGATATCTACCTCGGAGCCTAAAGATCTTTCAAGGGTTTGTAAAGTAGGCGATCCGGCATATGCGGGGTCAGCAATCATATGTGCAAGTGAGAAATAGTGATAATCAACTCCAAAATTATGTTTGTCGGACAGCGTGTAACTCAATTTAAGATAGATGTCAATTAACCCTGCATTTGCTGTACTTGGGGGGATATTACTGAAGTAATCCATATATCCGTAATATTTATGCCTGGCCCCGTATAGAATATCAAACAGGTGGTCTTTTTCATGGTATGCGGGATTATTGTTGGTCGTATCTTGCCCGGAGATGTAATCAATACCAGCACCTAATTTGAATTTGCTAAATTTATAAAATGCTTTTGCTGAAAGAAAAAACGCACTCACACCATGCCCGTATTGATTCTTTCCATTCTGGTAATATCCTGTTCCGGATGCCTCAAGATGCTTCTCTTTGAAAAAAATGTTCAGGCCATATGTGCCACGCATATAAATGGTTTGGGTATTTCTTTTTTGATATCCGGAGGCAAGGGTGATCACTGAGAAGTTAAAATGGTCATCTAAATGTTGTTTATAATAGATAAAATTAAGTGTTTTCATCCGGTCGAAAGGATATTCACTGGCAAAAATATCTTCTTTGCTGTTATTGTATGAACCACAAACATCTAATTGCCAGTTGGATTTTGCCACACTAAATAATACGGCATCATAAGCAATCGATTTCTGATTCCAGTTTCTTTTAGCGAGTAAGCGTCCATCATCATAAGAGAGAAATTGCCGCCCCATCTTTACCGATAACCCTTTGTTTGAGAAAGGTATTTCGATCCATGCTTCTTTAAGATCGAGGCTTGCCGGGTCGCCGAATATTCCGGTAGAGCTTACTAGTGATTCATCCCCCCAAACCCTAACGTCTTGTACGGATATACCAATGTTAAAGAAGTTTGTGTTATACCGGAGATTTAGGCGCGTTCGCTGGCTGACAAACAGGGCAAAATCTTTTGATGTTTCGATAGGAATTTTGTACCCGTTTCTGTATTCCAGGCGTGGCCTTATCTCGGCTGTTACTATTACTTGTGATTTAGCATCTTGCGCAATTATCAGTAAGACAAGCATGAATAGATTTACAAATATGATTTTTTTCATTTTCTGAAATTTTTATTTTCAAATGTATTTATTGCCATTAATTAACCTGCAACCCGTAACCTGCAACCTGCAACCCGTAACCCGTAACTTGGGCTAATTAGTTAAATAATCCTTTTAAGTATGCTTTTGTTTTTTCCTGCTTTGGATTGTTAAATATCTCCCGGGCATCTCCTTGCTCAATAACTTCTCCGAGATACATAAAAATGACATTGTCGGCAATACGCTTGGCCTGCATAAGCATATGCGTGACAACAATAATTGTGTAATGTTCTTTGAGCTCAAAAAATTGTTTTTCGATGGCCTCACTTGAAAACGGGTCTAAAGCGGATGTGGGTTCATCGGCAAGAATTATCTCGGGGCCAACAGCCAGGCCACGAGCCAGGCATAATCGTTGTTGTTGTCCTATCGACAAAGTCGAAGCCGGTTCTTTAAGCCTGTCTTTCACTTCATCCCATAAATTTACCAGTTTTAAATAATGTTCAATTCTTTTATTAAGAAACCGTTTGTTTTTTCTACCGCTGATCCTTAGTCCATAGGCAACATTATTATATATATTCATTGGTAAAGGGTATGGCTGTTGACTCAGCAAGCCCATCTTTTGACGAATTTTTGTCAAATCCTGTCGCGTTTGAAGGATATTGTCATTGTCAATTATTATTTTTCCTTTAACTTTTACATCAGGATAAAGATCGGTGAGCCTGTTCATACTTTTTAGAAGAGTAGTTTTGCCACAGCCTGATGGTCCTAAAATAACCGTAATTTTTTTTTGGGGAATTTCAACATTGATGTTTTTTAGGATATGCTGTTTCCCAATATATAGGTTCAGATCTGAAATAGTTATTTTAGTTTGCTTATCCATTGACTCATGAAATTTTATTTTTATGATATTTTGCTGAAAAAAAGCGTGCCAACAAGCTGATGATTAATATTATTATTGTAAGAATTAAAGCCGCTGCATAGGCCCTGTCTTTAACCTCCGGAATAGGAGAGGATAACTGAAAAAATATAGCTAACGGAAGAGTAGCAGTTGGCTGTGATAATGAAGTAGGGATGTAATCGGTGTATCCTGTTGTGAATAAAACCGAAGCTGCATCCCCTATGGCACGCCCAAATGATAGCAGTACAGCAGTTACAATGCCCGGAATACATTGTTTGACGTATACACGGTAAGCTATTTCGGATTTAGTAGATCCTAATGAAAAAGAGGATTCAAGCAATCCCTTGGGTATTGTTTTTAATACTTCATCAATTGATCTGATCATAATTGGAATGATAAACAAAGTAACGGTAATAGTACCTGCCAATAATGATGTTCTGAGGCCAAAATAGATCATAATAGAAAAACCAAAAGCACCATATACAATGGAAGGAATTCCCCATAAGAGGTCAAGAAAAAAACGTATTGTGTTGACCAGCTTTTTATATTTGATTAAATGAATATTCATAAACAATGCCACAGGCAAGCCTATAACAAAAGCCATAGCAGAAGCCCCGACTGAAAGATATAAAGAGCCAATGATGGCATTTAATATACCACCCTCCTTTCCAAAGTAAAAACCTCCTTTTGGTGTTTGTGATATCATTTCCCAGGACAAAGCCGGAAGGCCATTTACTAAGATGCTGATTATGATTGTAATAAGTGCAATGGCTATGATACATGTAGAAATAAACATGATAGTTCTGAAAAACCCTACTTCAATTTTTTGCCCTGTTTTCATTTCAATTTAATTATTTTTTTCAAGGCTTATAATGGCCAATCTGGAAACAAGATTAAAAAACAAAACGACAACGAACAGAACTAATGCAGCCAGCATTAATGCAGAGTCATATAATGGTATTGATAACATTTCTCCATAATTATTTGCTATGAGTGCCGGAAGTGGATAACCTGGTTGAAAAATTCCTTTTGGGATTTTAGCTACATTTCCCACTACCATTAGTACGGCCATAGTTTCTCCAAATGCTCTTGACAAGCCTAATCCAAATGCGGAAACAATACCCGGGAATGCTTTTCTTACAAGAACAAATTTAGTGGTTTGCCATTTACTGGCGCCCAATGATAATGAAGCCTCTGTAAGTTCATGTGGAATAGTTTTAAATACTTCAATAAGGATGTTTAAAATGAAAGGAATGATCATAACTGATAAGACGATAGCTCCGGCAATGATACTATATCCTGATATTTCTTTGCCAAAGAAAGGGCCGATGTACCTGGAGATTAATGGCACAATTACCAAAATACCCCATACACCATAAACTACAGAAGGAATCCCTGCCAGGATATCAATAACAGGGTGAATGATACGCAATACGTAACGGTCTGCGTACTGAGTTAAATGAATAGAACTTAGCAGGCAAATGGGGGCTGAAATTATCAAAGCTAATGCCGTAACCCATAAAGAGCTGATAATGAATGGCGAAAAGCCATATTTGCCGGAAAGTGGTTTCCACTCTTTGGAAAAGATTAAGTCGATGATCGAGTAGTCTTTTAGTAAAAAGGATGATTTTATCAGGAGTCCAATTCCAATAAGAAATGGCAGAGATATTACCAATATGATACAAATCCTCATCCAATTGGTATGAAGACGATTTCTGATATGCCTTTTTACTACAAAGAATCGCACTGTTTATGGGTTTTTCTTAAGCATACGTTGTTCTGACCTGATCATTTTTTTTGATAGCTGAACATATCCGCAATCTGTTACAAATTGTTGCCCGTCAGTTAGTATCCACCGGAGGAATTCCATAACAACCTGATTGGATGGTTTTCCATTTGAAACAAAGTAAAGATCCCTGGCCGGTGGTGATGGGTAAATATCGCTTTTGATGGCTTCCATTATATTATCCAGGTTGTCATAAAAATTTTCATCATCGTCAATCATCCCATTATTATTCAGATCAATGGGTATTACTTCCAGTCCTTCGTATTTTTCTCTCGTATTCATATCATATATGTAGATGATATTATTGTAACCAATACCATTGATATCATTCTTTATAGCATCGGCTATTCCAGGGTCTCCAAAAACTCCTATTCCGTTGAGGCTTTCCTGATCGTGGCCTAAAAATTCACCCCACTTCTGGGCTGCACCACAGGCATCAGCTCGTGTATAGATATTTAGATTATTTGTTATGCCGGAACTTGTTGCTTCATCCCAATTTTTGATAGTTTTATTAATAAAAATATCGATGAACACATCTCGTGTCATACCTTTTTCTTTGATTTGCTTAAGTGCAGGGTTTTTATCATTAATGGTACATAAAACACCATCTTTGGCAACAGCAACCCACCAGGTACCTTTATCTATCTCAGCCTGGGTAAGGCTTCGTGAGAACATTCCCAGATCAACCATCCCCGATAATGCATCTGTTAATCCTT
>JAUXII010000238.1 GCA_030621075.1 Lentimicrobiaceae bacterium | reverse complement strand
CATCCCTGGCTTGACCAGGGATCTGTTTGAACTTTGCTCCCGATGACTCGACGTGGCTTGACCAGGGATCTGTTTGAACTTTGCTCCCGTTGACTCGACGTGGCTTGACCAGGGATCTGTTTGAACTTTGCTCCCGATGTCTCGACGTGGCTTGACCAGGGATCTCTTTGTACTTTACACGCTGTATCTTTCAAAACAATCTGGAAAAATCAAACTCCTCGCAGCAAGCAACGGGAAATTCAATCCCATGTTAAGAGTTAATAAGTACATTTTTCTGTGAATAAAATCATTATTGGTTTTTGAAAATACTTTTTTACTTTTGTCCCCTCATTGTTTTTTCATTAACAAACAAAAATTTAACCACATGAAACGATTATTATCTCTTTTTGCAGCATTACTACTACCGGGATTTCTTTTTGCCAGTGAGGCTGATTTACCAATCCCCAGCATGAACGATAGTTTCTTTCCATCGATTGGGATGCATGGAGGAACACTATTAACTTACGGTTTTATCATCATTGCTATTGGTATACTGTTTGGAATTATTCAATTTGCCAGTATTAAAAAAATTCCTGTACATAAAGCTATGTTGAATGTTTCAGACATTATTTACCAAACGTGTAAAACTTATCTGTTTCAGCAGGGGAAATTCCTGATAATATTATTTCTAATTATTGCTGTGATCATTTCATATTATTTTCTGGGATTAGCCCATCTCCAGGTACCAAAAGTGATGCTTATCTTATTTTGGACCATAATCGGTATTCTGGGATCATATAGTGTTGCATGGTTTGGCATCAGGATAAACACATTGGCCAACAGCAGGACAGCTTTTGCAGCCTTAAGAAAAAAACCCTTCAATGTTATGTCCATACCATTACAGTCAGGAATGAGTGTTGGGTTATTGCTTGTATGTGTCGAGTTATTAATGATGCTTATTATCCTTCTGTACGTGGATGGTGAAAGTGCAGGAGCTTGTTTTATCGGCTTTGCAATTGGTGAGTCGCTGGCTGCAAGTGCCTTAAGGGTAGCCGGGGGTATTTTTACCAAGATAGCAGATATTGGAGCAGACCTGATGAAAATTGTTTTTAAGTTACCGGAAGATGATCCACGAAACCCGGGTGTTATAGCTGACTGTGTTGGTGATAATGCAGGTGACAGCGTTGGCCCTACAGCTGATGGTTTCGAAACTTATGGGGTTACGGGAGTTGCTTTGATTGCATTCATTGTACTATCCATAAACTTCAATTCACTAGGAATCTTCCCTACCGAGGCGGCAGCTTTAAAATTTCAAAGCACACTTATTGTCTGGATATTCACAATGCGGATACTCATGATCGTTACATCTCTTCTTTCTTATTATATAAATTACGCGATCTCAAAGGCCAGATTTGCCAATAAGGATTTTTTCAACTTTGAAACACCTTTATCCAATCTTGTGTGGATTACATCAATAACTTCAATTATTGTTACATTCCTTATTAGTTATCTGCTTATTGGCACAATCGACATTGCTGGCACTATCGTCACGGGGCTTTGGTGGAAGTTATCCTTGATTATCAGTTGTGGCACACTCGCTGCTGCACTTATTCCAGAACTCACGAAAGCATTTACCAGTTCCAACTCACGACATGTGAAAGAAATTGTAACTGCTTCCCGGGAAGGTGGTGCTTCACTAACAATTCTGGCAGGGATGGTTGCCGGTAATTTTGGTGCTTTCTGGAAAGGCATGGTTATGGCCGGACTTATGGTTATTGCCTATTATACAAGTACTCTCGGATTAGCAGAATTCATGATTTATCCATCTATCTTTGCCTTTGGATTGGTTGCCTTTGGATTTCTTGGGATGGGACCTGTTACCATTGCAGTTGACAGTTACGGGCCTGTAACCGATAATGCCCAGTCTGTGTTCGAATTATCACAAATTGAACAAATTCCAGGAATTAAAGAAGAGATTAAAAAAGATTTTGGGTTTGAACCAAATTTTAAAACAGGGAAGCATAACCTTGAAGCTAATGACTCTGCAGGAAACACGTTTAAAGCTACGGCCAAACCAGTGCTAATCGGAACTGCGGTTATTGGGGCCACAACCATGGTTTTCTCAATTATTTTATTGCTTTCCAAAGCTGGTTTACTACATATAGAACTTACCGACCCACAGCTAATTTTAGGATTTATCACAGGTGGGGCTGTGGTTTTCTGGTTCACCGGAGCTTCCATTCAGGCTGTGTCGACCGGAGCATACCGGGCTGTTGAATTTATTAAAAAACATATTAATCTTGATAAAAAAGAGGCAGATGTTGAAGCCACAAAAGATGTTGTAAGGATATGCACACAATATGCCCAAAAAGGGATGTGGAATATCTTTGCTGTTATCTTTTCGTTAACCCTGGCTTTTGCTTTTCTTGACCCTAACTTCTTTGTTTCTTATCTGATTTCCGTTGCTGTATTTGGTCTGTTTCAGGCTATTTACATGGCTGATGCCGGTGGGGCATGGGATAATGCAAAGAAAGTAGTTGAAGTTGATCTCAAAGAGAGCGGTACTCCCCTTCATGAAGCCACCGTTATTGGTGATACCGTTGGCGATCCGTATAAAGATACTTCTTCTGTATCGTTGAATCCGATCATTAAATTCTCAACCCTATTCGGTTTGCTTGCTGCAGAAATTTCTATTGTAATGATCCTCAATGGCCATCAAGGCATAGCCAGGTGGATTGGTTTGGCATTTCTGCTTTTTGGGCTGCTCTTTGTATACCGGTCGTTCTTTGGGATGAGGATTAAAAGCACAAAAAAGAAACCTAAATCCTTAATTAAAAAAATGATCTGGTTCTTAGAAGGTTAACTATTTGAATAAAGTGAGGTGTCATCCCCTACTGAAGGATGACATCCTTTTTTTTAAAAAAATCTTTATCGATGCTCTCAAACAATTTTATCAAGAGGCACAATGGGCCTCGCTGTACAGATATTGAAAAAATGCTGTCCCGAATTGGTGTTTCTACAATTGATGAACTGATCGAAAAAACTATACCTGGCAACATCAGGCTTGAAAAGCCACTGAACCTTCCAAAAGGGATGAATGAGTATCAGTACCTCAATCACCTAAAAGAGATTGCCTCGAAAAACCAGCTATTCAAATCATTCATTGGGTTGGGGTATTACAATTCCCTCAC
>JAUXII010000081.1 GCA_030621075.1 Lentimicrobiaceae bacterium | reverse complement strand
CCCGGAATGAAATGTATTCAAATAGCCCGGCACCGGGAAAGTTAAAAGCCTCTTCTAAATATTTAAATAGATAATAAAACATTTTGGTAATTATGTTAGTTTATTTGATGACAGCACTGTTTTTACAATTTCCTTATCATCGAACGGATACCTTACCCCCTTGATTTCCTGATATGTCTCATGGCCCTTTCCGGCTATCAGAATAATATCGCCAGGATTAGCCAGTGCACAGGCTGTTTTAATGGCCTCCTTTCTGTCGATGATTTTTAAAATTTTCATTTGGTTTACTTCATCAACCCCTTTTATCATTCCTTCAATGATTGTGGAGGGTGATTCTGATCTGGGGTTATCAGAAGTCAGAATAACTTTGTCGCTGTAGTCGCAAGCTATTATTCCCATCAATGGCCGTTTGGTTATATCTCTGTCTCCTCCTGCACCAACTACAGTTATTACCTTTGCCTGAGATGGTTTTAGCGAGATAATAGTTATTAACACATTGTATAAGGCATCAGGTGTGTGCGCATAATCTACAATAGCAGATATGTTGTTGTTGCTTTTTATTATTTCAAATCTTCCATCCACCGTTTTTAAAGCACTGAGAGAGGGAAGTACTTTCTCTTTGTCTTCACCGAGCAGACTTGCTGTGGCATAGGTTGCTAAAAGATTGTATGCGTTGAATGTACCTGCAAGTTGAACCCAAACATTGTCTCCATCAATGAAAAGTTGCATGCCTTCCAGGCTGTTCTCGATGACTTTGCATCTGAAGTCAGCCATTGACCTTAGACTGTAAGTGTACTTTTTAGCCAGGGTATTCTGGAGCATCACGCTTCCATTCTTATCATCTGCGTTGGTTAATGCAAAAGCAGTGAAAGGTAAATGGTCAAAAAAACTTTTTTTTGCGGATATATATGAATTAAATGATTTATGATAGTCGAGATGTTCATGACTGATATTTGTGAATATTGCACCGTCAAACTCTAAACCTTCTATTCTTTTCTGATCAATTGCATGCGAACTGACTTCCATGAAGCAAATGAAACAATTGCTTCTAACCATCTGATCAAGCAACCTGTTGATTTGCAATACATCAGGAGTTGTATGGGTCGAAGGGATTAATTGGTCGTTTATTTTATTATTTATTGTCGACAGCAGTCCGGCATTATAGTTAAGACCTCTGAAAAGATTAAAAAGTAACGTGGCAACTGTCGTCTTTCCATTGGTTCCGGTTATCCCAATAAGTTTTATTTTGCTTGAAGGATGGTCATAGTAATTTGATGAAATGATTCCAAGTGCAAAAGAGGAGTCTTCAACCAGAATATAAGTAATATTGCTTGAACGGTGAGCTGGAATTTGCTCACATACAATGCTTTGTGCACCTGCTTCAACTGCTGCATTTATATAGTTATGGCCATCAGAATTTAGGCCTTTGATAGCAACGAAAAGACTACCCTGAGTTACGTTTTTTGAATCAAAATACACTTGGGTTACCGGAATGTTCTTTTTGCCGATAATATTAATTATCTCAACTTTCCTCAATATCTCTGTTAGCGTTCTTTTCAAAATAAATACCTATTAGTTTGATGCTAATATCAACGTAACTTCATCGCCGGTTTTGATCTTTTTACCGGGTTTTATTGATTGTTTTTTAACATGGCCACAACCTTTTATTTTTGTTCGTAATCCTAAATTTTCAAGTAAATACACAGCATTTTTTGCTCCCATTCCAACTACATCCGGAACACATTGGTGGGGAGGTGTGTGTTCGCAAAATGCAATTTTCCCATTATCTTTTTGAACCGCCTCTCCCCAGCAAAATTTCCCAGAATTACTTGTGTCGAGATCATATCCCAACGAAGAATAAATTGTGAGCAGATCTTCTTTATACCCTGTTTGTATGTTTGGCAGGCTTCTTTTGTCGGATTGGACGATTTCTTCCTGATAAATATTCATCTGTGTTGCATATACTTTGTCAGCAATTTCTTTAAATACCGGGCCAGCTACCAGACTTCCATAGTATATGCCTTCTGATGGCCTGTTAATAACTACAATGCATGAGTATTTTGGATTGTCAGCAGGGAAATACCCGACGAATGAAGCTTTGTAATCTGTTTTATTGTACCCCTCATTTTTATTGGCTAATTGTGCTGTTCCTGTTTTTCCGGCAATTTTGTAAATTGGGTTTCTTAAATTTTTAGCAGTGCCTTGTTCAACAACGCCTTCGAGCAATTCTTTTGCCTTCTCGATGGTTTTGTTTGAACAGATGGATTTATCAATAATTTTTGTTTTAAATGTTTTTACAAGAACTCCCGACCTCATGATCTTTGTCACAAGCATTGGTTTAACCATTATACCGTTATTTGCAACGGCATTGTAGAAAGTTAGTAATTGAAGGGGAGTAAGGGCAACTTCATATCCTGTGGCCATCCATGGAAGGGAAAGCTTTGACCACGAAGGATGATCCGGAGTTTTAATGTCAGGTTTACCTTCCCCTTGTATTTCTATCCCCAGTGTGTTTTGTATGCCGAAACTATATAGCCTTTCGCAGAATTTTTCCGGGTTGTTTTTGTAAGCATTTTCAATAATCCAGGAGATGCCTACATTTGACGAGTGCTCAAAAGCGGTTTTCATCGTAATGTTTCCATCGCCGATTTTGTGAGAATCTCTCATGGTTCGACCATAATAGACTCTCCAGCCATCACCGGTATAAATCGAATCATTAAGATCGATGAGCCCATCCTCCAATGCGGCCATCATTGAAATCAGTTTGAATGTTGATCCGGGCTCTGAACTTTCACCAACAGCATAATTGTAAATTTCTTCGTAAGTACCGTCGTTGGTTTTTTTCAGGTTAGCAATAGCCTTGATATGACCGGTTTCAACTTCCATTAGAATGGCACAGCCATGGTGTGCATCATGTTTTTGCAATTGTTTTAGTAAAGCATTCTCGGCAACATCCTGAATGTTCATATCGATTGTGGTGATAATATCACAACCATTCTGAGGTTCAATCTCAAATTTTTCATTCACAGGAGCCCAAACCCCCTGAGCCATCTTCCTGACAAGCTGCATACCCCCGGTACCTCTTAAGTAATCGCTATACGCTCCTTCCAGGCCAACATAAGCGTTCGCATTTTGAGATTCATAACCGATAGTCCTGGCTGCCAGTAGGCTAAATGGCATTTCACGTTTTGTTCGTGGGATAATGATCAAACCACCTTTGTATTTACCCAACTTGAAAATAGGGAAGTGCTTTAAAGCATTAAGTTCGCTGTAAGTGACCCCACGCTTTATAAGGAAATAGCGATCCGTTTTGGTTCGTGCCTGCGTAATAATTTGTTTGTATTTTTTTTGAGATCTATCTTTGAATAGATGTGATAGCCTGTAGGCCAGAGAGTCAATATTGTTATAAAAAATTTTATCAGAGAGGTGAGGTGTTGCGGCATCCATCCTGATGTCGAAAAGTGGAATCGAGGTAGCAATTAAACTTCCGTCGCTTGCAAAAATATTCCCGCGAACAGCTTTAACCTGTTCGTACTTGACCCTTTGTTCATGAGCAAAAGATTTCCATTCATCACCCTCATAAACCAGAATAAAGACTGCTTTCCCAATTATGATGAAAGCAAAGGCCAACATACACAGGTAAACCAGGTAAACTCTCCAGAGAATGTCTTTCTTAATATTTTTTGCACTCACAATTGTTAATTCTTATTTATTTTTAGTCAGCTAATATTTTGCGTGGAGGTGTAGTTGATTCTTTGATGCCTGTTGGATATAACCTTTTTGCCACCTCTGATTGTTTGCTAATTGATGTTAGTTCTGTTTCTGTAGTAATAAATTCGTACCTTAACTCTTTTAATTCCTTCTTTATGCGGTCGCTTTCAATAATGATCCTTTCAGCTTCATAGGAGTTAGCTATGTAAATGATGGCAAGCAACGTGAGATAAAGAAGGAATGGTAATAGGCTGATAGCCGTTTTTCTTGTGAGAAATGAACCATCAAAAATTGATTGAACCGTTTTTATTAATTGTTGATCTGAAGAAGGTTTCTTTCCCACTTGAGATTGCTTTTTAGTTTTGTATCTGTTTTTTTTCGTAGCCATCTTATATTTTTTCAGCAATTCGCATTTTGGCACTTCTGGCACGTGGATTATTTATTATTTCATTTTTGGAAGGAGTAATGGGCTTTTTACTTATTACCCGCAGGTCAACCAATGCTTTGCCAAAAAAATTTTTCTCGATAACTCCTTCAAAATTGCCGGACCTGAAGAAATTTTTTACCAGACGGTCTTCCAAAGAGTGATAAGAGATGACAACAATCCGTCCTCCGGGTTTAAGTACCTGAATAGTTTGGTTTAACATATCTTTCAGTGAAGCTAACTCCTGATTAACTTCAATGCGTAAGGCCTGGAAGACCCGGGCGAAATATTTATTTTCTTTTTCTTTTGGTGCACATTTGATTATTGCTTTTTTGAAATGGTCAATCGTTTCTATAAGCCTGATGTTACGTTCCTTTACAATAGCCTCTGTTAATCTTCTGGCATTTTTTATTTCACCGTATGTTGAAAATATGCTGGATAATTTATCAGCCGGATACTGATTTACGACAACCTGGGCAGTTAGTTCTTTTTCCTTATTCATCCGCATGTCGAGATATTTCCCATTCCGTGTTGAGAACCCTCTTTCAGGGCAGTCAATTTGATATGAAGAAACACCCAGGTCAGCCAGGATGCCATCAACTGGTAACTCACCGTAATAGGAAAGGAAGTTTTTCAGGTATCTGAAGTTGTGATTTAGAAGAAGCAGCCGGTTATCCTCAATTCTGTTAGGAAGGGCATCCTGATCCTGATCAAATGCTATAAGCTTACCGTTTTTTAGTTTTTTAAGTATCTCTCTGGAATGCCCGCCACCACCATAGGTGAGATCAACATAACGGCCGTCAGGTTTTATGGAAAGCCCATCAATGCTTTCTTTAAGAAGAACAGGTGTGTGGTAATTCATTATTTTTACTGATCCTGTGTGTCAATATTTCCCATTACATCTTCAGCCAGTGTTGAAAAATCTTCTGGTTCGTCGGTTAACAGGTTGATGTATGTTTCTTTATCCCATACCTCGATCCTGTTCGAATAAGCAAACAACACGATCGTCTTGCTGATATCTGCATACCCTAACAGGTTTTTGGGAAGCAACAACCGGTTATTTCCATCCAGGTGCAATTCGGTAGCACCTCTTTGAAAGTATCTCACAAAATCACGGTTCTTTTTAACATAAAGATTGAGTTTGTTAATCTCCTCACTTATGTCTCGCCACTCATTCATTGGATACAACACCAAACATTTTTCAAACCCACGGTTAATGACAAACCTCTCCTCTGCCTCAGGAGGAACCTGCTTCTTCAGTGATGCTGGTACCATAATTCTACCCTTGGCATCTATCTTACATTCATATTCACCGAGAAGGTTGGCCATAATTTTTTTGTTTGAAGGCGTAAATATAATAAATATTTTACCACATTTTACCACATTTTACCACTTTGTTAATAAAAAGTTCCATTTTCTTAATAAAAAAGTTCTTAAAATACTTTAACTCCCAGAAAATAAGGTGGTTAGAGTAAATAGCTTATTAATCATTTGTTATCCTTAATGATTAACTGTTTAAACGATTGGTAGTCAGTTGGTTGTAATTAAATTTAGCTTGATAATGAATAATTCGCTAAATTTGCACTTCCAAAAACTTCATTTTTTGC
>JAUXII010000010.1 GCA_030621075.1 Lentimicrobiaceae bacterium | reverse complement strand
CGAATTAGTAGTGCAAATGATAATCAGGAAAACAATTTTAGAAGAAATTTTTTTTAGAAGAATCATCATGAGATTTTATTCCTTAATTATTCATGCCTTAATGAAACTACAGGGTCTTGCCCGGCAGCTTTTTTTGCTGGCATATAGCCAAACAAAATACCCACAGCTACAGAAACTCCAAACGAAATAATTATTGATCCCGGGGAAACTATGGTAAGTATATCAGTAACTTTCATAATAACTTTCGCAAATGCAATGCCAAACATAATACCAATTAATCCTCCGGTAATACTAATCAATATGGCCTCAGTAAGAAACTGAAAAACTATGTCTTTTTTAGTTGCTCCGGTAGCCATGCGGATACCAATCTCTTTAATTCTTTCCATGACTGAAGCGAGCATAATATTCATGATACCTATACCCCCAACAATTAATGATATACTGGCGATGGCCCCGAGAACAATATTAAAAATATCTTTTGTTTTTTGCTCTTGTTTCAATAGGAGTTCAGGTATTTTTATCTCAAAATCAACCACCTCCGAGTGTCGTCTTGTCAACATTTGAACAATAATTTTTTTCGTTGGATTGAGTTGTGCACTTTCATTTACCTGAACGACAATTTTATCTAATTGATTGGCTTTTGCCTTCTCATCTTCTTCTCCACTAATGGCAACCATGGTATTTCCTGATACAAAAACTGATACACCTTGTAAAGAGCTTCCGGTAACGACTGACCGGTCTTTAAACCGCAACAATACCGTTTGAATCGGGGCATATATATTATTGTTGTAATTACTTACGCCCAGATTTTCTGTAATCCCTTCACTAACCCTGCGGTTTTCAAGGATACCGATAACTTTCAGCCAGATATTTCCACATTTGATATATTTTCCAATTGGATTTTCCTGTCGGAAAAATTTTGATTTAATTGCAGGGCCAATAATGCAAACGGCCTTACCATCGGTGAGCTGTTGTTCACTGAACATATTTCCTTCCTGAATAGTCAGGTTGTATATTTTGAAGAAATCGGGGGTAATACCTGATAGTTTGGCAGGTTTACGAAATCCATCTTTAAGGATATAGGTATCATAAATTACTTCCGGACTGATAATATTAACGGTTGGAATTATTTTTTTTATACTTTGTGCATCAGCTAATGTCAGGCCTGGTGAAAATTTTCCTCTCACTTTACCAGGTGATTCATCATCATTATTATCTGTATTATTCTCGATTTGTGCCTTTGGGGTTATTACAATATTATTTAAACCAACGAGTTTTATTTGTTCCAGGATTTCCTGTTGCGCACCATTTCCGATAGCAAGCATGGCAATAACTGCAGCAACTCCAAATATGATGCCCAATGCTGTTAACATGGATCGGAATCTATTTGCAAAAACAGCTTCAACGGCAATATTTATGATATAAAAATAACGTTCCATATAATTAACTCATCATCTATCATAGGAAAGTGATGTTATTGATGTCTGTTTTTTCTTTAGCTGATCTTTTTTTTCAAGATTATGGATTATAGCGGTATCGATCGTTACAATTTTGAAATTGTCGGGATTTACAGGTGCGAGCAGATAGATTTCATCATCCGGGTTAAGCCCTGCTCTGACGATAACTTCATTTTCATTACTTTGTCCAAGAATAATTTGTTGTCTTTTTTTAGAATTTGTATAAACAAAAGTAAGGCTGTCGTTATTATTTACTGCTTCTAATGGAATATAACAAACACTATCGATAATTGCGGTAATGATGGTATTTTTTGTTGTCATGGAAGGTCGAAGGATAGAGTCAAATTCGTAGATCTCAATAAGGATTTCAAAGACTTTGGCGTTAGAATTCTTCATCTGTTCGCCAATATTAGCCACTTCAATAACTTTTCCGGTATAAGATTTTTCAGGGAATGCATCCACACCAATTTCAACTTCCTGTCCTGTTTTTATTTTACTGATATCAATTTCGTTCACATAGGTTTTTGAGATCATTTTAGAAAGGTCGGGCAGGGTAGCCACTACATTATCCCATGCACTTACTGTTGACCCTACACCCTGTTTGGCGCCGTCCCAGCTTCTTTTATAAATGACCATTCCTGCTTTGGGAGCTTTTACAATGAATTGGTCTCTAACAGATATCATTTGATCAAGGTTTCTTTTTTCTTGTTTCAGGGTAACACTTACTTCCTGCATGATAACAGCAGCTTTCTCTAAGTTCAGGTCGTAATTGTTTATTGCTTCAGCAAGATCTCTTTCTCCTTTTTCGAGATCGATTTGGTATTGGCGGATTGTGGCCGGAGGTTCATATTTGGATTGTTCAAGCCTGATACGTTTCTCTTCCAGGTTATATTCAAGATTAATTAATTGATTGCGTGCATTACGCATATCCATGGCAGTATCTAGTTTTGTTTTAATATATTGTGATTCTAATTTTTCAACTTCACTTTCTACATCTTTTATTCGATTACTTATCTCTGTTCTATCAAGGGTAGCAATGTATTGCCCGGAATCAACTACTGTTCCATCAGAAACGATATCTTCAATTTTCACATTCCATATTCTGACAGACCGAAGGCCGGAAGGCCCAAAGATTTTTTCAGAGCTTTTTGCTTCCAGTTCGCCTGTTGTTACAACATTTATTTGAAAGTTTCCCTCCTTAGGGTAAACAGTAATCTTTTGAGTTTCAGAATCTTCTTGTCCAAGGAAATACCAAAGAGAAATAATGATGACCACCATTAATCCTAAGCCGATATAAATTTTTTTTCTCATGGGTTTGTTTGATAATTATGTATAGTTATTTCACTAGTTCGTTTATGATATCACGTATTCGTATTCCATCGGCTTCGGCCTTATAATTTTTCACCAGCCGATGACGCAGGATAGGAATAGTAACAGCCTGAACATCTTCAATATCCGGAGAGTATTTCCCATTAATGGCAGCATGGCATTTTGCTCCAATTATCAGGAATTGCGAAGCTCTGGGTCCTGCACCCCAGGTCAGGTAATCATTAGCCCAGGGATGAGCCTTGGGTGTATTGGGCCGGGTTTTTGCTACTAAATTAACGGCATATTGAAGTACATTATCCGGCACCGGGATTTTACGGATCAGATTTTGAAAGAAAATGATCTCTTCACGTTCAAGCACAACTTTTGGTTCAGTGAATGATTCGCTGGTAGTATATTTTACAATATCAATTTCTTCGTTAAATGATGGGTAATCCAGCCAAATGTTTAACATAAATCTATCAAGTTGTGCTTCGGGTAATGGATAAGTACCCTCCTGTTCAATAGGATTCTGGGTAGCCAGCACAAAGAATGGTTCCTGTAATGGATATGAGTTTCCTGCGACAGTAACAGATTTTTCCTGCATGGCTTCCAAGAGAGCCGACTGGGTTTTAGGCGGAGTCCTGTTGATCTCATCTGCTAAAATAATATTTGCAAAAATAGGGCCTTTAACAAAGCGAAACTTTCGGGTTTCATCAAGGATTTCGGTTCCAATTATATCAGAAGGCATTAAATCAGGAGTAAATTGGATTCGGCTGTATGTCAGTCCCAGTACCTTGGATATTGTAGTTACCATTAGTGTTTTTGCTAACCCCGGAACCCCAACAAGAAGTCCATGCCCTTTACTGAAAATGGTGATAAAAAGTCTTTTTATTACCTCGTCTTGCCCAACAATTACTTTAGAAATTTCGTTTTTTAATTTGGAGTATTTTTCAACAAAAACATCCAACGCTTCAACATCACTATTATATTTCATAACCCCGATAATACTTAATATTGTAAAAATAGTACATTAATTGCCCAAAAATTGAGTTTTATATTAATCCCTGGCCCATTTATTTGTGAACTGGCATAATCTGTATTTATCATTAACCTTTATATAGGTTTTTTGTATTTTTTGCTCCACCCATTCTTTCATAACCTTGTTGTTTTTTTCTTCTGTAGCCCATTCTTGTATTTTGCTGTAATCATCTTTTAAATTGGCTCGGTGGGGGTCGGTACGGGTTTTGAGAAAAAGAATACGATAAGCTTCTTTTCCTTCAGGGGTAATAAATTTTACGGGCTGTGATACATCTCCCACTTCAATTTTATCGATTACAAAGAACACATTAGGATCAAGCTCATCAGCAGAAAAGTGGGTTGTATTTGTAGCAGGATTAATCATAAGGCCACCATTAATTTTTCCGGGATCATCTGAGAATTTCATGGCAGCTTCATCGAAAGTCATTATGCTGTCTTCGATAAGAGTTGCAATGCTATCTAACCTGTTTTTAGCATCGATCAATTCCAATGGAGATACCTTAGGCTGGATAAGAATATGCCGGACATTGATATATTCACCGTTGTTTTCAATAAGTTGTATAATATGGTATCCAGCTTCTGTTTTAACAATTTCAGAAACAGCGCTAATTTCATTTAAATTAAATGAGGCTGCTTCAAATTCGGGGTACATGGTGCCTCTATTGAACATTCCTAACTCTCCACCTTTACTTGCAGAACCTGGGTCTTCGGAGTATAATATAGCAAGTGTAGAAAAGCTCTCCCCATTAATTATCCTTTCTCTGAGATTTTTAATTTTGTCTCGACTTTTAGTTAATTCTTCAGTAGAAACAGGGGGATTAATAACAATTTGTCTGATTTCAAACCCAGTATTAATTAAGGGTAAGCTATCATATGGAATACGGTTATAAAATGATTTTACCTCAGCCGGAGTGATTTGAACATTCATGGCAATACCAGACTGAACTTGTTCAACCCTCATCTGATCTTTAACGAGGTCGCGCATCTCCTCTTTGATCTCGATAATGGATTTTTGATAAAATTCCTCCAGCTTTTCCTGCGAACCAAACTGTTGAATGTAATATCTTAACCTGGCATCCATTGACGATTCTACATGGCTGTCAGAAACTTCTACACTGTCGACCTCTGCCTGATGAAGTAATAATTTTTGATATAACAAGCTCTCTAAAATTTGGCATCTGGCAGCAGTTCCACCCTTGAAATTGCCCTGCATGCGGTACTGCATATATTGTGTCTCAATATCAGAGTATAATATCGGATTTTTTCCAACGACAGCAATCACCTCATCAATCATCATCTCCTGGGAATGAATGGAGGTAAAACTTAAGCTTAACAGAGCAGTAAGCAGGTATATTTGTATTTTTTTCATCATAGTGAAATCACTGGTAACTAATTAACATAATCCGCAGGATTTTATTGTAATAATTTATTTTAAGCTTAAGACTAAAATATTTCAAAATTATTGTTCTTTAATGCATTTTCAAAAACTTCCTGCTGCATGTTTTTAATTAATTCAAGTTTTCGTTTGTTGATAATAATATTATTGATGACATCTTTTTCAAAACTTAATGGAGAAACACTTTCTTTGATTTTATAATCATTAATTTTAATAAAATATTTGTAAAGTGAATCTTGCGTTTCAAAGTATGGAGTTTCTTCCAGGAAGGCCTGTTGATTATATAGTTCTATAGGAGTATAGGTTAATAATTTATTAAAAAGCAACCATTGGTCTTCCATAAAGTATTCTTTTGCCGAATGTTTACAGTATTCTTCCAACTCATTATGATCATCCTGGTCATCAGATAATAATAAAGATTTAACAGGATTATTCAAAACGGAGTCAATGCTTAACACAATAAAGTATACCTTAACAATATTTTCTTTTAATTCAAAATTTTGTTTATTCATCTCATAATATTCTTCAATTTCGTCATCAGTAACGGTTGTATTGAGGTTTTGCTGAATAAGTTGTGTTTCATACTGATAGGTAATCAATGAATTTCGGTAATTTTTAAGTTGAATGCGAAAATCCTTTTGGTCATCGGTAAGATTAGATTCTGCTTTTCTGAGAATAAGTTGTTGTTGTATCCATTTGTTAATATAATTTTTTACCAATAAAATGCTGTCTTTCACACTGGTCCCTTCAGGCACAACATCAACCAGTTCAGATTTATATAAATAAGTTCTATAAGTCCTTGCAAGAATTTCCTCATCTTCATTACGAGGTAATTGTGGTGAGCACGCTACCAGCAGGAAAACAAACAAAATTAGTATATGTATGAATAAGTTAGTTTTCATTTTATGTTAGAAAAGAGGTCCTGATTTACCTCAACAGGATATTTTATCCTAAGTTCATTAACCCATGCTTCTTCTAAAAAATTCTGGTAATCGGCAGTAATGATTCCCCTCGCTTCACTTAATAATTTAGGTTGTGGAGATAATACCTCATGAACATCAACAAACACAATTTGGCCATCTACCTCAAAGTCATCCGTAATCCCCTTTTCCCAATTAATTTTATCAATGATTTGGTTATCTCCTCTTTCACATTTGTCGTCAATAATGGTGAGGTAAATTACCGAATCAGGGTTAATGGCATTTAAAATATCATTTTTATTTAATCCTTTTCTTGCCATTTTTCGAGCTTGTTTAACATACGCCGGATTTGATAATGTATAGATAGAAGTATTAAGCCTTTCATCCCACATATAGTTATTTTTATGCGTATTATAGAATTCAGCCAACCCTGTGGAATCATTTATAGCTTTCGACCAAACTTTCTGATCGGTCAACTCAAACAAAAGGATTCCATCTCTGTATTCTTTAACAAGGGTCCGGAATTCCGGATATTTTTTTTCAAGCTGACTATCTTCATAAGCTATTATACTTGCATCGATAAAGCTGTTGAATTTTTTATTCACAAAAATTTTTATATCCTCACTTGGAGCGATCGATTGAGTTTTCTCGAGGTAGGTGAGAAGATCATTTTGAGAGTAATCATTGCCATCAAGTTGAAACAAAGGTTTATCATATTTGTCGGTATTTTCAAGATGCCATTTTGCTTTGAATATGGTGTCATTCACGAGTGAATATATTTCTTCAAGGTTTTCTTTGTATTCGGTGAAATCATATTCGGTTTTAGCTTGCCTGATGAATGATTTTTGGCTTTCTTTAGATCGATCACTTCTTACTATTCTTCCTTTAAGCTCAGGAATATCTTCTTCGAAAGAGGGTAGTCCTTTTTTTTCAACGAGTTTAACAATATGCCACCCATAGTTGGTTAAGAAAGGTTTTGTTACTTCACCTGTATCACTCAGGGCTGAAATTTCCATAATAAACTCCGGTATCATTCTATTCACCCCAAACCATGGTAACATACCTTCTTTTTCGATAGTACCTTTATCATCCGAATATTTTTTTACAACATCAGCAAATTTAGTTCCACTGGTAAGTTCATCATATGCTTTTTTAACTTTTGTTTCTGCTTTTAACGAATCCTGATGGGTGGAATTTTTTGGAAAAAGGATTAGAATATGGGATACAAGTACATTTCCAAGTGCCTTTTTTTTGTCGGTAACTTTAATCAGGTGATAGCCGTAGGTTGTTCGAACTGGCATTGATATTTCCCCGACAGCTGTATTATAAGCACCATTTTCGAACGGGTAAACCATATCAAAAACGGTAAAATAACCCAAATCGCCTTTATTTCCCTTCATGTATGGCCTGCGGGAAGTGGCTGGCCTGTCTTTTGCCGACGGATCTTCTGAGTAAGTGACAGCCATCTCAGAAAAGTCTGCGCCGTTCATAATCTCTTTACTGATTTTCATGATAGATTGGAATGTAGCCAGCGTATCTTTCGGAGAGGCATTTTCATTAACTTTTATAAGGATATGGCTTGCCCGGAGGTCGAATTGTTTTCTCTCAAAAGCTTGTAAAAGTAACTTTTCATCCATTGCATTATCAGTAAGATAAGGCTGTGCAAGCTGATTCCGGTATCCTTTCAATTCATCCTTGAAGGTTATTACTGTATCTAAGCCCAATTCTTCAGCTTCTTTTACTTTAAGTTTGAAATTAATGAATAGCTCAAGGTATTCCTCCAATGATTTTTTATCGATTACATCATTATTGAAATTATTTTTGCGATAAATATTCAGGAATTCTGTTTCAGTAATTTTTTCACCTCCAATGGTCATTAAGATCTTATCACCTGAATTTTGTGCTACTGAGGTGGATAAAATGATTATTCCAATGATTGCTAAAAAGAGTTTTAAGATGTTTTTTTTCATTTTGGTTATCATTTATTGATATTGATTTTTTAATGTTTCTGGTTAAATAGATATTGATATTATTGAAAATCTCTCTCAAAAGCAGCAAAGATTTAGCGGCTATAATTTGGTGATTCTCTTGTGATGGTGATATCATGAGGATGGCTCTCTGTAACGCCAGCGGTAGTTATTTTTATAAAGCGGGTGTTGTTTTGAAGTTCCTGGAGATTTTTCGATCCAGTGTATCCCATTCCGCTTCTAAGCCCGCCAATAAACTGATGTATCACCTCTGACAAAGATCCTTTAGAAGGAACTCTTCCAACAATACCTTCCGGGACAAGTTTTTTAATATCTTCTTCCATATCCTGGAAGTAGCGATCTTTCGACCCTTTTTGCATGGATTCAATAGATCCCATGCCGCGATAGGTTTTGTATTTTCTTCCTTCAAAAATTATTGTTTCACCAGGTGATTCATCCACTCCGGCAAACAGCGATCCTGCCATAACAGAATAGGCACCGGCAGCAATTGCTTTAACGATATCACCGGTATATCTGATCCCACCATCAGCAATAACCGGAATGCCGCTTCCTTTCAAAGTTTTACTGACTTCCAGAATCGCTGTAAGCTGAGGGATGCCTATACCTGCAATGATTCTGGTGGTACAAATGGATCCGGGGCCTATTCCGACTTTAACAGCATCAACCCCAATTTTTTCAAGTGCTTTTGCGGCTTCTGCTGTACCAATATTACCGACAATGAGTTCCATTTCAGGAAATTTTTTCTTGATAGATCTTGCCATTTCCAGGACTCCTTTACTGTGTCCATGAGCAGTGTCAATAACAATAGCATCAACTTGTTGGTAAGCGAGAGCCTGAACCCTTTCGAGTGTATCACCAGCTATTCCAACAGCCGCTGCAACCCGAAGCCGCCCCCTGGCATCTTTACAAGCATTTGGTTTTGTTTTTATTTTAAGGATATCTTTATATGTAATCAAGCCCACGAGGGTGTTATTTTTTCCTATAACGGGTAATTTCTCAATTTTATATTCCTGAAAAATATCTGCAGCTTTCTCTAAATTAGTTAATTCGGTAGTTGTAATAAGCCCTTCTTTTGTCATTACCTTATCAACAGGTTTTTGCAAATCTTTTTCAAATCTTAAATCCCTGTTAGTTACGATGCCAACCAGCTGATGGTGTTTATTCACAACCGGGATGCCTCCAATATTATTTTCATTCATGATGTTACGGGCATCACCGACGGTAGCTTCAGCATTAAGAACAATGGGGTCAATAATAATACCGCTTTCGGCGCGCTTCACTTTTTTCACTTCAAGAGCCTGAGCTTCAATACTCATATTCTTATGTAACACACCAACTCCTCCTTCCTGGGCTATGGCAATCGCCATTTTTGACTCTGTTACCGTATCCATTGCCGCTGAGATTATTGGGATGTTCATTTTGATATTTTTTGAAAAGAAGGATGAAATATCAACATCCCTTGGCATGATATCAGAATAGGAAGGAATTAAAAGCACATCATCGTATGTGAGACCTTCACCAGTAAATTTATCCGGATCTAAAACCATATCATGTAGTTTTTTGTCGGGCAAAGGTATGAAAAAGCATTATATTAATATGAAAACCAGACGGCTATTTTAATAGGGTTACTGTTCCTTTTTTTTCGAACTTTAATCCTTCAGGGGAAATGTAATGTATCAGATAAACGTAAAC
>JAUXII010000022.1 GCA_030621075.1 Lentimicrobiaceae bacterium | reverse complement strand
AACCTGAAGAAATACTTAATCCATCTGATGTAGTTGCTAAGCAATTAGGCACTTCAAGTCATGTAAAAATTGCCAATAGACTTAAAGATAAATTTTCATTAGTACGAGCTTCTAAAAATGCAATAAGTGCAAAAAGATTTCTTGATAAACTAAAACAAATTGCAGATGAAAATTAAAGTTAAAGATAGCCAGCCCTTCGCACGGAAAAAAAAGCACGGGCATACAATAAAGGGTCAAATAACCAATAACCAATAACCAATAACCAATAAAAAATTACAAAGTACTGCAGACTTCCTCACCTTAATAAGCATTTATTCATACCCCAAGGCATCAATAGGATCCAGTCGTGCAGCTTTATTTGCGGGGATAATACCCGATAAAACTGCGACAAGGAAACAGAGCATAATACCGGTAAGTATCCATGCCCAGGGAATGAAAAAGCTGGAACCAATTTGAATGGCGATGAGATTTCTAATTAGTACACCAAGGATGATACCTATTAAACCACCTATCTGGGCAATAACAATTGATTCGATAAGGAACTGTTTTCTAATAATATGACTCTTGGCCCCAATGGCTTTGCGAACTCCAATTTCGCGGGTTCGGTCGGTAACTGAAACAAGCATAATGTTCATCAAACCAATAGCAGCCCCAAACAATGTGATCAATCCAATGATTGTAGCCGCAATCCGAAGGTTTTTCAGGTTATCGAAGAGCATCTCAGCCAGGTTATCGCTTCCGGAGATATCGAAATTATTATCCTCACTCAAGTCAAGTTTTCTAATAATCCTAAACAGGCCAATTGCCTCTCCTTGAGCAATTTCCAGGGTTTGAGGGTCGGCAGCCATGATGTTAATTTCAAAAGACATATTGGGTCTGGAAAATCGTTGACGAACGTTATTTATTGGAAGAATACAATTATTGTCACTGCTAAAACCGATGCCAGACCCCTTAGCAGTTAACACCCCAATAATTTTATACTTACCTGAGCCAATCGATATTACTTTTCCAATAGGGTCTTCTTTATTTTTAAACATAATATTCGCAAGTTCTGAACCAATAATAACAACACTAGCCCCATAAAAAACATCATTATGTGTAAAGTTACGTCCTTTTGAGAGGTCATTTCCAGAAGTCGTTAAATAATTCTCATCAGAGCCAATAACCCTGGTATTCGGATTTGATTTATATGATTTATACTTAATGGTGGCACTACTAGTTGCCCAAATGTGAATCGAGGTGTATGATGGAAAATTATATTGTTCTTTAAAACGAACAGCTTCATCAAAAGAAATACGTTTATACCTGGTTGAACTATGTTGCCCACCGGTAAACAATGCCCTGTTCCGTATTGACAAGGTATTAGCTCCCATTCGAGTGAAGTTATCAGTCAACCAGAATTTAACAGCATCAATAGATGTAAGAATACCAACAAGAGCCATAATTCCAAAAGCTATCATCAGAATTGTCAGGATTGTTCTGACAAGATTGCTTTTAATTGATAGAAGAGAGATACGGATATTCTCTTTAACCAGGCCTTTCATTAGTAGTGAATTATTTTATTAAAATCATTATTACTAATATCATGATGTAAGTTCACGCTTTTCTCCAAAAGCCAAATCACCCACATCACCCAATCCGGGAACAATGTATGCTTGAGCAGTCATCTCATCATCGATTGCTCCCACCCAGAAGGTAATTCCTGTATTTGCAAGTTTACGTTTAAGATAATTAACCCCCTCAATGCTTGCAATAACTGAAACTATATGGGTATGCGCTGGTTTTCCATGGTTTAAAAGTTCTTTATAACAAACAACCATTGATGAGCCGGTTGCCAGCACAGCATCAGAAAGAATTACTGTTTCACCCGATAATTCAGGGCTAGTACAATAATCAACATTTATTACAAAATGGCCATCTTTATATACTTTTCGATAAACGGAAATAAAAGCATTTGATGCTGTATCGAAAATATCCAGGATGCCGTGATGGACGGGTAAGCCAGCCCGGAGGATAGTGGCAATAACCGGTTGTTTGCTCAAAACAGGAACCTCGGTTGTGCCCAATGAGGTTGTGATCTGCTTTTCTTCATACGATAATACCTTACTGATCTCATAAGCAAACAATTGCCCTATCCTGAACAAATTTTTCCTGAAACGTAATGAATCTGACTGAATTTTGACATCCCTGATCTCAGAGATGTATTGATTCAAAACTGAGTTTTTCTTACCTAATACATTAACCTTCATACAACTATAAATTATTTACCCGATCTTATAACTACTGGTATTCCTTTACGGTCTCAATTAATTCAGGGAGGTCCATTCCAAGGTTTTCCAGATGAGATATTAGTGGCACTCCATTGTTATTCCAGCCTCTTCTTTTGTAAACTGCATCAAGTAATTTTTCATACTGAGCTTCTCTGTACTCTCTTAAAACCGCACATTTCTCATCAGTAGTCTTACCTGTGGGGTCAACACCAATCAACTCTTTTAATTGGCCATCATACCGTTCTGCTCTTGATTCATACTCTTCATTTGTCACAGGGCCAGCAGCACGATAGGGTTGTGCATCGAATTTCCGTGTTCCATATCCTCGTCGAAGATTAAAAATCCGCTGAAAATTATACACCCTTTCTGACTGCCTGATCATTTCATGCTTATCAAATGGCTTTCCTAAAACTGCTTTATAAATCGTAACATAATTATCTACATGCTCAGATACTTTAGCAGGTTCATCCGTTTCGGCATTATTAACCGGTTCCACGTCATTCCATGGCAATTTACATAAACCCATCAATCCAAACCAGGTACGAAACATGGGGAAATAATGCAGCGCTTCGGCTTTATCTTCAAAGGTGGGGATCTGGTTATTAACCATATCCATAAAAATAAGCCAGGCTTCATCATGCTGTGGCCCTTTATTGGTCATGGCAAAACCACCTTGCTGGGCAAGCGATTCTTTGGAAACATATTCAGAATATTCAAGTCCCTTATTGACCATGCCAATATCGTTCAGGAATTTAGGATCGCCCCATCCCTTTTCGATAAACATTTCTTTCATTTTCTTTGTTCCTTGTCCGGCAATAAGGCCAAAGCCCTCTCCCCTGGCAAGCTGATGCATAACTTCTAATGCTGCTTCGCCGTTGCCAAAATTCAATTCGATCCCTCCGGTCCTTTCTTTATTGAGGATACCATTTTCATAACATTCCATAGCAAATGCCATCATGGTGCCCCATGTAATGGTACAAATACCATACGTGTCACAATAAAAATTCGCTTCAATAATATAATCTGGATCGAAGATGCCACAATTGGCGCCCAGCCCTCCTGCATTTTCATACTCAGGGCCATCTACAAGAACTACTTCTCCTTTGTAAGGGCCTGTTTTAATTGTAAAGTCATCCACTCCTTTAGTGCAGGACATGTTGCAACCAATCCAGCATCCATCCGGAATACCTTGTGTAAATTTCTCCTTCCACACATCGCCATGAATCTTAAACCCATCGGCATGGCTGCCAAATTTATAATTATGCACCGGCAACAAATCATAATCATTCATTATATTAACAAGATGGGCTGTACCTTTCGTGCGCATTTCAGCTTGAGAATCATCCAATTCACGCATCTCTTTATTGAATCGTTTCCCTCTCTCTATAATAGCGGGCAGGTCAACTACATTATTCAGGTTTCCTTTAACACCAGGGATTTTTACAACAACGGCCTTGATATTTTTATTTCTAAAAACTGTTCCTATTCCACCTCTTCCGGCTTGTTTTAATCTAACTTTTTTTCTTTTCGGGTCGTAGAAGCTAAAATTCAACATGCCGATAAGTGAATTTCCAGCGGCGGCACCTGTCGATACAACTCCAATATTTCTGCGGTCGCGATCATCATCGGCATACATATCTGTGAGCTGTTCAGCAAGAACATGGCTATCAAGAGCTTCGAGAGGTGCTTCATTGATCTCTACCTTATGATTAACGCCATCAATAAAAATAATAACATCTTTTTCTGCTTTACCCTGCAATTCGAGAGCGTCGAATCCTGAAAATTTCAGAAAAGGGCCAAAAAAACCACCTACATTACTATCGATAGGTATATCGGTCTGTGGTGATATCGTAACAACCAATGATTTACCAGATCCTGAATATTGAGTAATTCCTCCAATAGGACCTGAGGAAATAACAATCTCATTTTCAGGGTCATTCCATTTTGTGTCGGGTTTTGTCGCATCCCATAACAGCCTTAATCCATACCCTTTCCCGCCAATAAATTTCTCCTTCATTATTGCAGGAACCTGCTTTTCCTTGATACTGTTATCAGATACATTGATGTATAGAATTTTATCTGTATACCCTCTTTCCAGTGGTGTCCATTGATAATTCCACTCTTTAAATAACTTATGTGCATTTTTTATTTCTGTTGGGTCCATGGAAATATGATTATGTTGATGAATAATTTTTCTTTTTCAAAAGTAAAAAAAATAACATGATGAGATCATTTTTTTATTAAAATCTCATTTGATTTTTTCTTTCATGCCTTTCCGCTGAGTTTATTATTTTTGCATTTACGTCGATTAAGGTTCATCACATGAATAACACAAAAAACAAAATTAATAAATATACAGTTGGTATTGCCGGTTGCGGTGGGTTGGGCTCAAACTGTGCAGTGGCGTTGGCCAGGGTTGGAATCGGGAAATTGGTAATTGCCGATTTTGATACCATAGAACTTTCAAACCTGAACCGTCAATACTTTTTTTTGGATCAGGTGGGACAAAAAAAATGCTTTGCTTTAAAAGATAATATTTCCAGAATCACCCGTAATACAGTTGTGAAAGCTTATGATATCAAATTATCTCCAACAGAAATAATTAACCTATTTCAGGAGTGTGATGTTATTGTTGAGGCATTCGATCTAAAAGAGATGAAACAAATGATCGTAGAAACGGTTATAACAGCATTCCCGGAAAAGCCATTGGTTGTCGGATCTGGATTAGCAGGTTGGGGGCATAATAACTCAATTAAGGCCAGAAAAGTTGACAATTTATATATTTGTGGTGATGAAACCAGGGAAACATCAGACGATTTGCCTCCTCTCGCACCAAGAGTAGGTATGGTAGCGAATATGCAAGCGAATACGGTTTTAGAGATATTGTTAGGGGAAGATTAAAAATGAACATCATTCTAAATAATCGCCACGAATCGTTTAAAGCGGATAAACTGACCGTAAATGAACTTCTGAAAGTAAAAAACTTCACTTTCCGCATGCTGGTGATTAAAATAAACGGCAACCTGATTAAAAAAACGGAGTATGACACGTCTACGATCAATGATGGTGATGAGGTTATGGTAATGCATCTGGTAAGTGGGGGGTAGCTGCAAATATCAGCCTTATAGAACCTCCGCTACAACAAACGTACTTCCTCCTACGAAAACGAGATCACCCATTACGGCATTTGCCTGTGCTGCTTCAAAAGCATCTTTAACAGAATTGAACGCCTTACACTGTAAACCTGCCCTGGCTCCCGCCGCTGCCAAGCGCTGCTCATCCAGGCCCCGGGGGATATCAGCCTTACAAAAATAATAAACAGCATCTTTAGGTAATAAGGCCAACATATCTAAAATATTTTTATCATCAACCATTCCAAATACAAAGTGAAGTTTATTATGGGGTGTTTGATTCAACTGATCAACCACTTGTATGATACCATCCTTATTGTGTCCAATGTCGCAAATGGTTAAAGGATTTTCACGAAGAACCTCCCATCTGCCACGGATACCCGTATTCTGAATTACATTTTTAATTCCTTCTGCTATTTCATGATTATTAATACCGAAATTTTTTTTATTTAAAATCCGGATTGATTGAATAGCTGTTTTCACATTTTTTTCCTGGTATTGACCTAAAAGGGGTATTTCAAAATCTATTGACAGGTCGCCCCTACGGGGCTTTGGTGCTTTATTTGAGCCCTCATGTTCTACAGACATATCGCCCCTACGGGTCTTATTGTTAAATTTCTTTCTGCTATATTTACCTGCTTCATCCCCTTCAACCCTAATATTTTCATCCGCAAATGAAATGGGAGCGCCCAATTCTCTGGCTTTTGAAATAAATATTTCCTTCACCTCCTCCTGGGTCTCACCAATCACAACAGGCACATTCTTCTTAATGATACCGGCCTTCTCCTTAGCTATCTTTTCAAGCGTGTCGCCCAAAAACCTCATGTGGTCATAGCCAATATTTGTTATCACTGATAACTCCGGGTTAACGACATTGGTCGAATCGAGCCGTCCACCCATACCCGTTTCCAGAACCGCAATATCAACCTGCTCCTTTGAAAAAAAATCGAATGCCATGCCAACAGTCATCTCAAAAAAAGATGGTTTGATCCTATCAAAACCAGCCTTGTTTTTATTCACAAAATCAACAACATATTTCTCGGGAATCATCTTCCCATTCAATCTGATTCGTTCCCTAAAATCTTTAAGGTGAGGTGAAGTGTAAAGTCCCGTCTTGAACCCTGCTTCCTGTAATATGGAGTCCAGAAAATGTGATACCGACCCTTTTCCATTTGTGCCGGCAACATGAATAGATTTGAAGTTATATTGAGGAGACCCCAACAGGTCACAAATTGCCAATGTATTGCCAAGGTCGGTTTTGTAAGCAGCAGAACCAACGCGTTGATACATCGGCAGGTGGCTGAATAAATAATTCAATATTTCCTGGTAAGTTGACATTTTATGGGCAAAGTTAGATAAAAAAGGATGAAAAAAAGAATCAGGAAACAGTAGCCGGGAGTCGGGACTCCCGGTAGCCAGTGACGAAAAACGAGAAGCGAAAGACGGAAAGAGGAGAAGATTAATTCATTTTGATAAAGATATAGGTGATTGTTCCTTTTTGGATTTCAGCTGCCTCGGTATCAGGAGAGAATTTAGCCCGAAGAGCAGCACCCCGTGCCAGTTTCCTCAGCGTAAGGTCAGCAATAGTGGTGCCTCTTGCACCTGCTTCGGCTCTGGTTACGTCACCATTTTTGTTAACCCAGATGGTGACCACTACTTTTCCCTGCTCGTCTGAACGATATTCAGGCTTTGGCAAGCGTGTTGCCTGCCTGCCGGAGAGGCTATAGGAAATACCGTCACCCTCCCCACCTAATCCATCGTATACTTTCAGGTCGTTCGTTCCTGTTGGTTTCCCCTGATCTCCGGGATCTCCTGTCTCTCCTTCACTGCTCCCGTTTGATTCATCTGTCTCCCTCCCTTTGTATAAGGCATTGGGATTGACCACCGGTTCGGGTTCAGGTTCAGGTACCTGTTCGATTTCCTCAACCGGTTGTTTCTGTATTACCGTTTCATCAATAATTTCTTCTTCCTCCTGTTGATCAATCTCTTCAATCACAGGCGCCTCTATAATATCCTGTGTTACAACCTCTTCTTCAATTATCTCCGGCTTTGTAACCGGAGGAATGACCTCAGGCTGCTGAACAGGCTCTGCTTCCTCATCCTGCATGATTCCCGATCCAACATCGCTATAGCCAAAATCAACCTCAACTCCTTCTTCACCAGGCAGCGGTAAAGGTGTTGTAAGAGCTAATAACATAATCGCAGCAAGTAATAATCCATGGATGATTACCGTACCAACAATACCTCTTATTTTATCCTTTGACAGGCTCATGACTTTCGCTTAGGAAAAGTTGCCAATATTACCTTATGTTTAGCATTATACATTCGGTTCACTTTATTTACTGCATCAATCACAGTTACAACATATTGGACAGGAACGCTTTTTTCTGCTTTAAGCACAACAGATGCATCATTTTCATTCAGCAGCTTTTGTGCCAGCTCTGTTTGAAGCTGGTTTTCATTAACCGGGTTACCATCAACATAAAAATTGAGTTCAGGGTCAATATAAACAGTTACTGTTGCAGGTTTGGCTATTGTTTTGCTATCGCTGCTGGGAAGTAATAATTTTATAGCATTTGGAGCAACAAGCGTGGAGGTTAGCATAAAAAATATCAATAATAAAAACACGAGGTCTGACATGGAAGCCGTATTGAACTCCGCCTTTCGCTTATTTCGGGTTTGAATAGCCATGTTACACCTTTATAAATTTAATAATACGCACCGTTAACTCAAACACTTTCTGCAGGCTCATGGAGTAAGTCCATAAACTCTGTGGCACGAGCTTCCAGAGCAAACACCAGTTTCTCAATCCTTGCAACAAGGATGTTATAACAGATATAGGCTGTGATCCCGACAATAAGGCCTGCCACGGTTGTCATCATAGCCTGGTATATACCGGT
>JAUXII010000137.1 GCA_030621075.1 Lentimicrobiaceae bacterium | reverse complement strand
TTGCCAATTATCACCAATGATCCCGTGATCCAGGATTCCAGGTTTGTTGAAGTTCTGAAATGATTTTAAAACGAACTACCCCGCCGCAAGCGGACGGGGTATCAAAAGGTAATTTTTTTTGAAGCGCCCAAAGCGGCGGGGTATTAAACCCACACTACGCAATAAATGGAGGCTTTAAACATGAACGATTGGTTTATTCCTTATCCTGAAGAATTCCCATCTCAACGAGCCTTGCTTCACCTTGGGTTGAACAGGGCCTTGCGTTATTACCGAGAGCTGGTAGTGCCCGGTATCGGCGGCGTCTGGTTTGTACGACAGATCTCCTGGGCAGTGGCTGGCATTGCTATTGCCAAAAAACTTCATTTAAAACCAGCAAAAATTGCCAATGCTATTGAGGCGTTGGCATGTAAGCTTGAATGGTATAATGTCGATGAATATTCCGGCAGAGGTACGCGGGCATTCAACAGAGATGGGGATACAATCTGGAGTTTCAAGGAACTTTCAGACAAAAAACATTATGTACAGATACCATACAGGCAATCCACTGTTCGTGCTTTGACAGGGCTTTCTCTCGCAATCGGGACACGTTTCAATCAAATGGCATTGACTCAAACTGGTATTGATCTCTCCGAAGTATTTTTTGGTGTAAATCCAAGAGGAAATATAAAAAAGGCACTTGTTGAATGGATCAAGGATAATTCTGAAATAAAACCCCGATCAGTAATCAAGCGAATCAGTAAAAGCAAAAAAAACCTCACCCGTGATGAGATACAGATAGTTAGAGATTGTCTTCTTTCTGATTCTTCTGATAAAATTGGAAACAGTAAGCGAAGGAGATTGCTTATAGAATCTTTTAGCCGTTATACAGTAAACATGCCTGAGATGGATGTCATAATAGAAAACCTTAATCAGCATCAGGATCAGGTGGATGACATAGAAACTGCCATAGCCTTCGATGCAATGCTGGAATGCGGTCAGCAAATTATTCACCAGTGTGCAAAGTTAGTTGCAGATAATGGTATGCTTTCAATATCTGAAGCGACAAAAAGCAAAAAAGTGAATGATCTTTTAAAAAAGTTACGATTAGAAGTTGATTCGTTCAATAATAAAAAAGGGGGGAAACATTACGATGCTTTCTCTTTTGCTGAATCTGTATCAAATGAGAATAATAAAGAATTAATTATAAATATTATCAATCGTGATGGCAACATCCTTTCGCTTTCTAATGAGAAAATTGTAAAAGGTTCTCTATTTGATCATCGAAGAGAAATAACTGACGATGTAAGTGACATGGAAGATCAATCAGATTCAGAAGGCTCTTCAACAGAAATTAAAATATTACAGCTTTTTTCACTATGGAGGGACTGTCAATGACTGATCAGCTCAATGAAATAAAACCAAAATCATTGCTGAATCTTTTTGCTCCGCCTGATGATTTGAGACGGGGCGTTTTTGGATTAGTGTGCGGTCTTTCGGCAGAAGAACAATTCATGGATTGTGTTCTTGAACAATTCAGTGGATTAAATAAAAATCAACGAAAGAATTTAGGCAACTGGTCGCTGTCACTTTTCCTGGATGCTCACAATGTTCCGATACAGTCTCTACCAGGGCTCTATTGTCCCTGGCCAGTAAATGAAAATAAATGGCCAAAAAAGACCAGGTTGATGCACGCAAAGGTCGCCTTGCTTGGTTTTGGCGAATCAATGAACGGAATACCAAATTTTTACCGACTTATTGTTTCAACTGGCAACTGGACAAAAGAATCGGTGAATAACAGCATAAATCTGGTCTGGTATTGTGACTACGATACCACCAGTAAAATAAATCAGAAACAAAATGCAAAAGATATTAATGATGCAATTTATTTCTGGAAGGAATTACTGGGATTAAATAACGGCCACAATGGTTATTACCAGATTAACGGTGATCTAAAAAAGCGTATAGTGGATTATTTGAAAGCTATTCCCCCTGCCATCAATCCTCCTCAAAGAGGATATACTTCACGTTTTATCTCAAATCTGCATACAAACAAATCGACAATAAAATCAAAATATTTTCAGGTTGATTCCATCGGATCACAGGTTATAACTAAATTCAAAAGTAGTGAATTAAGCCGCAATTTTATTATATGCGGATCAGGGTTCTTTGAAAATGTTAATTCCTCAAAATCAAGTGCTCATGAAACAATAGAGGAACCAGATGTCTTGCGCAACTTGGTTGTTAATCTTAAAGATGGAATATTAACGAAAAACCCGGAAAAGTGGCTCGTTCTTAATCCAAAAACAAGCGGGGCAGCAGGTCATTGGATTAAACATAGAAAAGAAGAAAAGCTAACTTGGGATATATGTCTTCCAAAACATCCCCAGTTTAATAATACGCCTTATCCCTTCCACGCAAAATATATTTTTATTGCAAATAATAGGAGTCGTGGCTCAATTACAAAAGGACTCCTTTACCTTGGTTCCGCTAATTTAAGTAAACAGGGATTTGTATTTGGGCCCGGTGCAGACGGCAATATCGAAGCCGGTGTGATTATTAAAACAGGTAAGTATGATTCAATAAATGATTTATGCGAAAAATTCGGAATTGATCCGGAAAATGATTTAGATGCCGGGGCCATTCCCGATTTGGTGGTGGGTGAAGAATCAGAACTGGAAAGTCAGGAATATCAGGTCCCTCCACCTATTACACATTGCATATTGGATTCTCAAAATAGTAAATTGAATTTTCAATGGATTGATTCTGATTGGAAGGAAGTGAAACTGCATAATTACAACATACGACCGACAGAGGATAATGTTAAAGTTATTGTTGGAAAAGATACTGATTTCAGTTTAGGTATTAAATTAACGGCAAAACAAAAATCCAAACTTTATGAGTGGATCATTCCTGTATTTAGTTCAAATAAAAAATTTTGTACTACTCCTCCTTGTCAAAAGTCCGGGCATGAAATAATCGAAGCGCTCGATAGTTTCCCAGTAACCTCATACGAGGACGGTGATGATGATTATATTGATATCCATAATAATGACAGCGATATTAATGACAATTTATCTGTACAAAAAGATAATTTTTATGAATTTCGCAATGAACTCGAGCAGTACCCGCTTCATTTGACAACAACACTTGTCGAGACCATCGCTATTCATAACCAGCAGATTACAGAATGGCAGTTGCCTGACTGGGCTGAACATCTGCGACGAACTCTGATTGATGAAATGAGTCCTGAGACAAAGGTACAATTAAAAACACTCGGTATAAATTTTTTAAAACCATTACTCAATAAGGAAGGATTTGCACCTGTGCATTCTTGCCATGAGTACAATAAAACAATGAAGAAAATTATTCATAACTGGGGTATTTAAAAAAAGTTAATGATGTCAAAGGATTGATATGTGAATTGGAAAAAAGCATTTAAACGAATGAATGAATTGGCCGATCTGCAGTTTGTGAAAAATGACCAATCAAAACAATTCTGGAAGTACGGTCAGGAAAATTCAATCCGCTGGATAGTGGATCAACTAAACCAGAATAATCGAAAAGGTGTTCTTATTGCTGATGAACCAGGTATGGGTAAAACCCGAGTGGTAATGTCAGCGATTCTTGCTGTTCTTGAAAATGGCGGGTCTGTCGCAGCAGTTGTTCCACCGGGCCTTTTATATCAGTGGAAAAAGGAATGGGAAGATTTCATAAGTAATCTTGATTTAGGGGAAAATTATTCTCCCATTTTTTTACGATCATATTATACCCTTTTTGAAAATGCTGATTTTAATTTTCCATTATCAGATAATTCCGGGAAATGGCTGTTAATTTCTCATAATTTTGGCCCCCCACCATTGGCTACTAATTCAAGGAGTTTTCGATATTTATTGCCTGTTCTTGTTAAAGCCCTTCAAAGTGAGGCCAGAGGTGAGCATAAACGTAATAGTTATTGGCAATTAGTGAAAAGATATTATGGTGATGATGATTGTATCGGTGCGGATTGTACAAATTGTGAAGGATGTGATGATCCGCGGTTTGCACAGATGAATAAGGCTGCACATTACTTGAGAAAGAAAAATCGTTGGCGTCTTTTTAACACAATACCGGAGAGAGGACTTGAATCTGAGGAAAGTAAAGAAGAGTTTAAGAAATGGTTTAACAGTGAAAAAGGGAAAGAAATGCTTGGCGAACTTTTAGGCTCGGTTGACCTTGTTGTCATGGATGAAGCCCATAAGAGCAGAGGTGAAAGCAGTAGGCTCAATAATCTTTTAGAAATCATTAAAAAGAGTCAGGTTGTCAAATATATTGCCATGACAGCTACACCTATGGAACTCAATCATGAACAGTGGAATGATTTATTCAACAGGATAAGCGAAACATATCCAGAAAAAGCTATAAATAATTTTGTCAATGCACATTTTAAAGCCAACAAAATGCCAGATAACCGAGATATAATAAGAGAATTGATAGAAACAAGAACCA
>JAUXII010000272.1 GCA_030621075.1 Lentimicrobiaceae bacterium | reverse complement strand
GCAAAAAGCAATGCATCTTATATGGCTATTGAAAAAGCACTGGGGCTGGTTAAACGTACCGGAGACCTTTCTGTACCATTACATATCCGAAATGCCCCTACCAGCCTGATGAAAGATATTGGTTATGGAAAAAATTATAAATACGCCCATGATTATGATCATAACTTTGTTAGACAGGAATTTCTTCCTGATGAAATCAAAGGAACAAAATTATACCAACCACAAAACAATACCAGAGAAAAAGAGTTATCTAAAAGACTTAAGTTCCTCTGGAGAGATAAATACAATTATTAAACAACACAAAAAAACAGATTCCTCCATGCTTGAATTAATTCCATACATTAAAAACCTGGAAAGTGGTAATTTTTTCCTTATTGCCGGTCCGTGTGTTATCGAAAATGAAAAAACCCCATTTGAGATTGCTTCCGGCATAAAAAAGATTACCGATCACTTGCAAATACCATTTATCTTTAAAGCCTCTTTCAAAAAAGCTAACAGGTCAAGGATTGATTCATTCACAGGGATAGGTGATGCAGCCGGATTGGAGATCATTAAAGCCATTGGAAGAGAGCTTTCTATCCCAACCCTAACAGATGTACACTCTCCGGAAGAAGCTTATTTAGCATCAGACTATGTTGATGTTTTACAAATCCCGGCGTTTCTTTGCCGCCAAACTGAACTTTTGGTAGCAGCCGCAAAAACAAAAAAACCAATTAACATTAAAAAGGGACAATTCCTTTCAGCAGATGCCATGCGCTTTGCTATTGAAAAGGTAAGGGCTTCCGGAAACAAAAAGGTCATGGTTACAGAAAGAGGAAACATGTTTGGCTACCACGACCTCGTTGTCGATTACAGAAATATTCCTATCATGAAAAACTTTGGTGTTCCGGTTATTCTGGACGTTACTCACTCACTTCAGCAACCAAATCAACCCTCTGGTATAACAGGAGGGCGCCCGGAATTAATCAAAACAATAGCCAAAGCCGGAATCGCTGCGGGAGTTGATGGTATCTTTATTGAAACCCATCCTGACCCTTCAAATGCATTGTCAGATGGTGCAAACATGTTAAAACTCGACCTGCTTGAAGATCTGCTTACGAAACTAATCAAAATCAAGAAGGTTATTTAACCCGAAGTTTCTTTATCCCTCCGGTAGCCGGATAAAAATTGAGGTTGATTTTTTCTGTAGAAGAGATAACCACAGTAGCTCCAAATTGCGTGATAACGAAATCTTCACAAAATAACACGTCACTTCTGAATATTATCTTTACCCTGCATAACTCGGGTATACGATAAACATAGCCATTATTCTCCTGCTGTATTGCAGAATCATTGATCTTACTCCCAACTCCCCAGAAAGGGCCAAGAGTTTCAAAAACGATATACACCGGTTCACCACTGGAAGATTTGGCTTTTTTCACACCTTCATCAGGAGAAAATCGAAACAAAATCTCCTGCTTTCCCTGATTCTCAGCCTCAGGCGTATAAAAAAAACTTAATTGCTGCTCTTTCACAATTTCCAATCCCTTAAAAAGTGAATTGTACGCCTCTTCCATCTCCTTAAGCTGCCCGTCCATATACTCAATAGTTCCCGGCTCATAATTTACTTCCTGGTACCCTGTAAGTAAATTAAACCTGTTTTCTCTGATTTTAATAATCTGATCCGTTGCCTCTTGCGCTCTTTGGGATAATGTTTTGGGAATCAACGTTGTGTAATATTCAACTTGTTCAACCACACCAGTATCGGTGGTTAGAAAATTAATAATAGAATCTATCTTTTCAACGCGGTTATAGGTAGCATAATAAGGGAAAAGATCTTTTTCGTCGTTTTCGTCGGGGGGCACCTCTATGTGTCCGACATCTTTTGTTTCGTTAACCTCAAAATCTTCCTCATTGTAAGGCCAATTAAAACCGGAGTAAACCAGGAAACCACTATTGGTCAATTCAATTTCTATTGCCCGTTCCTCCTTAGCTTCTTTAACTCCATACTCAATAAAATAAAGATGTTCCGGGTCGGGGCTGGATTGTGGCACCAGTATAACATCATTTAGTTCAAACGATACATTATTTTCACTAATCACCTGCTCAATCCCCAAATAGTCAAAAGCGTAGTTTGATAAAGGGCCTCTGTACCTGAAAATTTTTTCAACATTCACTTCAATGTTAAAATAAGTATTAGGCAAAGAGTAAAACAGGCCATGTTTTCCCGAGAATTGTTGGGCATCGGAAACCGCATAAGTTGTTATCTGAGCAGATAAATCAAGGTTTTTGATCATAAACATAACTAAAAAAACCGAGACAGAAGCAACAAGCGATTTATTCCTGATCATTTAGGTACATTTTTAAAAAACCAACATAAATTTCTTTATGCAAATATACCTTTAAATCCTATTCAGCTGTCATTTCATTAAATAAAAAGTCAGCAACACCTCTGATTGTAACATTATTGAAGTGCATTTGCTCATCTTCTTTAAGCCCACTTGGTTGAATTGTTAAGTTAACAATACGACAATCCTTACCTTCACTGTTTTTAAAATCCCCAATCTCTTTATATAACTGCCCGGGAATTTTGTCAGATACTTTGGACTCAAGAGTGATAATAAGATCACTTCTTTCTTTTTCTTTTTCAATCTTTTGTTGTCCGGTAATTTCATCACGGCCAGAGCGGATGATACTGCGCATTACTTCAAGCGGGTAAGCTTTTTCAAGATACTTCTTAATAAGAATATGCCCGATACCTTTACTATGATACATCAATTCTCCGAAAACAAGCAATGTTACTTTTTTACTATTCCTGTTAGTAATATGTATTCTACTAATCGAATTGGGAAGGGAATCTGTTTTTTGCG
>JAUXII010000228.1 GCA_030621075.1 Lentimicrobiaceae bacterium | reverse complement strand
CACCTTCTTCAACCGGAAGGTCAGCATTCCATTTATTGGTTGGTCCTCCCCCATTACAGTGTTGTGTCCCACCTGAAGCAGTGCTTATTCCGGTAGCGCCCTGATAACCGCCCCCCCCTGCTGCATTACAACTGGCTTGCATTTCAATGGCATTATTATATATCTCCTCACACTCATGTTCTGTAAGGTTGTAAACAGCCCAATCATAATCATCAACTGAATTATTGGGTGTAATTTTAAAGCGTAACAAACCAGCATTTTGAACTGAAAAAATATACCAGGCGTCATTTTTTTCACCATCCATACAGCTATACGGGCATGACTGGCCTGCATTAATCTCATTGGGATAATTTCCGGTTCCAATCCAGGAATTTTCTTGTACATAAATATCCTGGCATACCGGTATGGCGCCAAGGCAATCTTGTTCAGTCGGTACCTGACTTAACAGAAAACCTGATATCACCATCAACAGAAATGTTAATAAAATCTTATTCATGGCCTTTAGAAGTTAATAATACAAAGATAACGAAATAGCAAGCCAAAACAAAAAAACAGAACAATTATCTAAGGAGAGTAACATGCCCCCTTAGCAAAATATCATCATATTTACCAAAGTCCAATTCCACGCTGTAAGTCATCTTATAAACGTAAACCCCTGGAGGGGCCGGTTCATTGTTAATCGTGCCATCCCATTGATTTTGAATATCATCACTCTCAAACACCAATTGTCCCCAACGGTTAAAAATAAACATATTATAATTCAAGATGCCACCGGTTGGCCCTATTGCAATAAACTTATCATTTATGCCATCTCCATTGGGAGTAAAAGCATTGGGGAGATACACAATAGATGGTAATATCAAAACACTATCCATGTTATAGCAACAGTTTGTATCAACCACCATAACATAATACAATCCGGTATCAGAGGCTATGAATGTTTGACTGGAAGGATAATCATCAAAATTCCAGAAATAATAATCATATTCGGGGCCGGCATCAAGTGTAAATGAAGCACCCGGGTATAAATAGATGGTATCAGCCCCAAGATCAGGCACCGGTAAAGGATAGATTGTTACTTCTTCGAAATTGGTGAAATTACTACCGCCAAAGTGCTCAGTCACAGAAACGTTAAAAGTTCCCGGTTCAGTAAAAACATGGCTGGGTGAAAGTAATGTGGAAGTGTTATTAATCCCCGAAGCAGGGTCAACAAAATTCCAATCCTGTGAAGTAATATTTTCAAAATTTGTAATATTAAAAACCGTTTCATCCCCAAAGCAATGATGTAAATATGTAAAATGTGGTATATCTACATAGGTTTGCATCAGGTTAGGTAGTCCAATGCGGCTTTCTCGTCCAGAAAGGTTAATACCTTGTCGGTCAACATTACAAGCAATCCCTATCCTGTTTGGATTATCAATAACCGGGAGGTGGTTAATACCATTTAAAATATCGATGTAATAGGCAACATATATTTTGCCATCAGTCCCTAACTGAAGCGCCCCAAAGATACTATCATGACTAGTTTCTACAACAGTCTCAGCACTCCAAGGATCAGGTTCATCTAAATCAAATTGATAAATATAAGAAGGCAATGAACCCGGGCCAGGTAATATTTTAGGGGTTGTGCTAACATATAATTTAGATGCATCAGGTGAAAACTCAACACCATAAGCAAATCTATAATCAGGTGGAAAAGAACGACCTCCTGATACAATGCCTGTGTTATTATCAAAATCAAAAACTTCTATCACACTCTTTCCATATATGGCCAAAGCCAACTTACTTCCATCAGGGGAAGCTTTCATGTATCCTACTGTATTATTACTATCGAGATCACCTTCATGCCTAATCCCAACATGACTTACTATTGAATCATTATGATTAACACCATCTTCATTAATTAGGTATGAATAAAAAGCATCAGCATCAGCCCCATCCCAGCCATGCGTAATAACCCAAACATCTTTGCCATTAGCATGTCTGACTGCAGTAACTTTCTCGACAATTTCAGAGATCATTGGTCTGTTAGGAATAATAACATCACCCAATCCATTATCCTCTCTCATATCTACGAGAGAAACGCAAAAACCTTTTGATTCAATAGGAATATCAGGAGGATAAACTTTATCCACCGTAAAAATATAATACAGTACAGAATGGAAAGGATGTTGTACAATAATGGCCGACTGGGAACACCCAATATTTCCAGCCAGTTCTGTTCCGTGAGG
Organism: Lentimicrobiaceae bacterium; assembly: GCA_030621075.1. Next base: position 1,050 of record JAUXII010000228.1, on the reverse strand, counting down.
CATTACCTCAAAATTCCTGTTCCAAACTTGTACCCCATTTGTAAAGAATAATATTTGCCCATCACTGTCGCAAATTGATGCGCAACTATTCCCCATATTCATCACATTATTATTAGTTAAAGGCGACGGTGCAGAACCATTAAAATCGATACCCGCGTTACTTATGAAATACCACTGATTAGCTTCTTTTGGAGGAACATAATCACAGGCATCGAAAATCGACTGCCCAAGCAAGGATGAAGAAAACAATAAACAAATGAAGAAATAAATATAACGATTCATGGATATAATTTTTTTAACAGCAATACATAACTATTTAAAACAATTATTAGTAATGCTAATTTTTTATGATCTTTTTAATATGCAAGAACTTATTATTGTACAATCTAACAAGATATATTCCATCCGGATAACCTGATATATCTATCTGTCCGGAAAATATTTTGTTTCCAAGATATTCAATCAATCTTTTTTGTATTAGCTGGCCCTGAATATTCAAAACTTCAATGGTCAGGTCATCGTTGAATCGATCAATCTCGAGGTAAAATTTACCATCATTCGGGTTTGGATAGAGTGCTATGATCAAATCATTGTCATCTTCTGTAATTCCGAGACACTCAGAGAAACTAAAAATGATAGTGATATAAGCCGTATCATAACACCCTGTCTCTTCATTCTCAACCCTCAGCCAATGTGTTTGCATATCAAAACCAATACCTGTTGTGCTCACCCGCAACGTTTCATCAGGTGAATGATTGTCCCACTCATACTGATAACCCAAACCCAAGGCAGGATCAAGAATAATGGTATCATATACACAAACAATGATGGTGTCTCCCCCTGGTAATACATGTGAGCCTTCAGGGATGATATCTATTACAGGCAAGGGATTTACATGAACTGTTACTTCATTGCTCGTTTGGTTATAGCCGTCATCCACCACAAGTGTATAGACCGTTGTTATTAACGGCCACACTACCACTGTAGCATCATCTCCTACCACAGCCCCTGTTTCATCCTTCCAGGTGAAGGTATACTCTTCTGAGCCGC
>JAUXII010000079.1 GCA_030621075.1 Lentimicrobiaceae bacterium | reverse complement strand
TGGTTGAGTTTTTTAATACTGGTGCTTCAGGTGTTTTCCTTGATGATTCAAAGGGATCATCTTTTACTGAAAAGTGAAGATAATACAGGTACCCTAAACCGATAAATAATATAATATTTAGAGTTAAGCTAATTGTGGCGATTGACGATTTTGACATTTTATGTTTTATTAATATTATTGGTTATTTTAATTCCCGAGCTCTGAAAGAAAATTTATTCTCATTAATCTGATCTCTTTTTCAGTGAATTCATCTTCGCCGAGTTCAGTCAAAGCATCTTTAATAGAATCAGATTCGGCATCACTGAAATATTCGTAGATTTCCTCTTGATGGTAGGGATCAACGTACTCATCTATATAATAACTGAGATTTATTTTTGTACCGGACAATACAATGCTTTCTATTTCAGATAAGAGCTCGCTTAAAGAAAGATTTTTTGAGTTCGCTAAATCTTCAAGTGCAATTTTCCGGTCAATATTTTGAATGATATAAACTTTTAATCCTGATTTATTAACGACAGATTTTACGACCATGTCGTTTGGTCGTAAAATCTCATTTTCCTCAACATATTGGTTGATAAGCTCGATGAATGGGGTACTATATTTTTGTGCTTTTCCGGCTCCGACACCCGTAATCTGTTTCATTTCATCCAACGTGATCGGATATTGAATGGCCATATCTTCCAAAGAGGGATCCTGAAAGATTACGAAAGGAGGTAACTTTTCTTTTCTGGAAATGTCTTTTCGGAGATCCTTTAATAATGAAAAAAGTGTTTGATCGGTTGTGCTCGTTTTATGCACTCCATCAGATATGAAAATATCCTCTTCATCAGGATTCTCATAGTCGTGATCCTTTGTAAGCATAACAGAGTAAGGGTTCTTAATAAATTTTAATCCTTCTTCTGTCATCTTCAAAATACCGTAGTTTTCTATATCTTTAATAAGAAGCCTTTCGATTAATGTTTGCCTGATCACAGCATTCCAGAATTTATCTGTTTCATACCCCCCTTGTCCGAAAACGTTAAGCTTGTTATGTTTGAAAGACTTAATGGTAGCAGTATTTTTCCCAATGAGAATATTAATGATATGCTTTGCTTTATAGAGTTGTTTAGCTTCTAAAACAGCCTTAAGGGCAAGTTTAACGGAATCTTTGCCTTCAAATTTGGTTTTAGGGTGAAGACAGTTATCGCATGATCCACAATTTGGAGTAGAGTACACTTCTCCAAAATAATGAAGAAGCAATTTATGCCTGCACACAGATGATTCAGCATATGCAACAGTTTCTAATAGTAGTTGTTTGGCAATCTCCTGTTCTGCAACAGGTTTGCCTTTTGTGAATTTTTCTAATTTTAAAATATCATCGTAACTGTAGAAGGCTATACAATTGCCTTCGCCATCATCGCGTCCTGCTCGTCCGGTTTCCTGGTAGTAGCCTTCAATACTTTTTGGCATATCATGATGAATAACAAATCGGACATCAGGTTTATCGATCCCCATACCGAAAGCGATAGTAGCCACTATCACATCAGCATCTTCCATAAGAAACATATCCTGATTGGTTCGGCGTGTCAGAGCATCAAGGCCTGCATGATATGGTAGAGCTTTTATCCCATTAACGACTAAAGTTTCTGCCAATTCTTCTACTTTTTTCCGGCTTAAGCAATAGATAATACCTGATTTCCCGGAGTTGGATTTGATATACCGTATGATGTCTTTAGCAACATTAGTGGTTTTTTGGCGAACCTCATAGTATAAATTGGGGCGGTCAAAAGAAGCTTTATAAACAGCCGCATCCAAAATCATCAGGTTCTTTTGGATGTCCTGTTGTACCTTTACAGTTGCAGTCGCAGTGAGGGCAATAATCGGAACATCCTGACCAATGCTTTCAATAATAGGGCGTATTCTTCTGTATTCCGGCCTGAAATCATGCCCCCATTCCGATATGCAATGAGCTTCATCAATGGCATAAAATGAAATATTGATGGTTTTTAAGAAAGCAACGTTTTCAGGTTTTGTAAGTGATTCAGGTGCAACATAAAGTAATTTGGTAACACCGTTAACAAGGTCGTCCTTTACCTGAAGAATCTCAGCTTTCGATAATGAGGAATTCATAAAGTGTGCAATGCCGGGTTTTGCACCAAAGTTCCGGATTGCATCAACCTGATTCTTCATTAAGGCAATCAAAGGAGAGATTATAATTGAAGTTCCTTCTTTGATCAATGATGGCAACTGGTAACACAACGATTTCCCCCCACCTGTAGGCATGATAACAAATGAATGCTTGTCATCAAGCAGATTAAGAATAATATCCTTCTGGCTTCCCTTGAACGAATCAAATCCGAAAAACTTTTTTAGATTTTTATGTAGCCCATATTTGTCAATACCTTGCACGCTTCTGTTAACTTAGTTTTATATCCAGTGTATTAAAAATCCTTTTATACAAATATAGATAAAAAAAACCATATTCTAAAAAAATATATTTTTTTAAAAAAATATATTAATCAAATATATCTTACCTGATTTCGTTACTACCTACAACCGAATTATTATGCGTTTGGAACACTCATAGGGTTATACTACCTTTGCACCTGAACCCTCTTTAATAATAATTGAAAAATTAATAAAATTGAAATCAAGCAAGCAAATAAAACAGATTGCAATCCAAACGATTATTGATGAGGCGGAAGCTGTATTAACGCTTAAGGACCGTATTGATGACGACTTTGTAAAATGTATCAAACTTATTTACAACTCAACCGGCCGTGTGATTATTACTGGCATTGGAAAAAGTGCAAATATTTCTACCAAGATCGTCTCAACATTAAATTCAACCGGTACCCGGGCAATATTCATGCATGCCGCAGATGCTATCCATGGGGATCTTGGGATGATAAATAACGATGATGTTATTATTTGTGTATCAAAAAGTGGAAACACCCCGGAAATAAAAGTATTGGTGCAGCTGATTAAAACCTTGGGTAACAAGCTGATTGGTATTGTTGGCAACATTGACTCTTACCTGGCAATGCACGCTGATTATATTATGAATGCTTCGGTCGTAAAGGAGGCATGTCCAAATAATTTAGTCCCGACGTCCAGTACAACAGCACAGCTTGTTATGGGTGACGCCCTCGCAGTTGCCTTGCTTGAGTATCGGGGGTTCTTAGTGAGTGATTTTGCAAAATTCCATCCTGGTGGTGCTTTGGGCAAACAGCTATACCTTAGGGTTTCTGATTTGTATCGAAATAACCAGGTTCCCCAGGTGGATTACAATGAAAATATCAGAAAAGTTATCATTGAAATATCATCGAAAAGGCTGGGGGCCACTGCTGTTATGAGCGATGGTCAACTGATGGGTATTATTACTGATGGCGACTTAAGACGAATGTTGGAAAAAAATATCTCTTTGGAGAAAGTGAAGGCACATGAGGTGATGAGCAAATCTCCAAAAACCATCGACCAACAAACACTTGTTTCCGATGCATTGGGAATTATGAGAAAAAGTAATATTACTCAACTGCTTGTGTTGGATAATAGTAAGTACGTAGGAATTATTCATCTGCACGACATCTTAAGAGAAGGAATTATTTGAAAAAATTGAAATGATACTCCGTACAGATAAAATTGTAAAAAAATACAAAAGCAGGACTGTAGTCAGGGATGTGTCCGTTGAAGTTAAGCAAGGAGAAATTGTTGGCTTGCTTGGCCCTAATGGTGCTGGTAAAACTACTTCTTTTTATATTATTGTTGGGTTGATAAAGCCACTTTCTGGTAGGGTGTACATTGACGATAAGGAGATAACGCATGAACCAATGTTTAAACGTGCACAATTGGGAATTGGCTACCTTGCTCAGGAAGCATCTGTTTTTAGGAAATTGAGTGTTGAAGATAATATCCGTGCTGTACTTGAGTTTACAAACCTTTCTAAAAATGAACAGAAGCAAAAATTAGAATCATTAATTATTGAGTTTGGCTTAGAACATGTTAGGAAAAGCATGGGAATAACCTTGTCAGGAGGAGAACGCCGGAGAACAGAAATTGCCAGGGCACTCGCTGTTAATCCCAGTTTTATTTTACTTGATGAACCATTTGCCGGTGTTGACCCTATTGCAGTTGAAGATATTCAAGGTATTGTTACTAAGTTGAAAGATAGAAATATTGGCGTTTTAATTACTGATCATAACGTTCATGAAACCCTTTCAATAACCGATCGTTCCTATTTATTATTTGAAGGCGCTATCCTGAAGTCGGGTACTTCAGAAGAGTTGGCACGTGATCCGCATGTGCGAAAAGTATACCTCGGAGAAAATTTTGAATTAAGGCGATAAAGCATTACGAATGAATAAGTAATATTTTATTTACCTGCTAAAATATTACCCTCCTCCTGGTTGTGTAATGTGAAAAATAGTTCTTTAATGAGGCGAGCTTTCACTGGTTTATTGATGGAATTTAGATAATCAACCACTTCGAGTAAAAGTGTTGTGTTAATTGCTAAGGAAGGATCATCCTTTTTTAGATTATTATATGTCGTCACAGCATATTCAATTCCGCCACTAAAAGTTTTTTCAACTATTAGCTCAACAGGACGGTTATTTGGAGAGTCAGTTATTATTTTTCTTATTCTGTTTATGAATATGGTTAAGCCTCTCAGGCTTGTATGGTTAAGAATAATGATGGTGTTTTTTTGATCTGTATAACGCAAAAAACCTGTTCTGAAACCTTCCCATCTTCCATAATGGTACACTACCTTCCCCTCTTCTGTTTCTTTAATTCTGAAACCGAAACCATAAGGGATGTCATATTTATTTCTCACTTTTCCAGCTGTGAAAGCCTCCTCAAGCGATGCATAGGACACCAGTTTTTCACTGTATAATGCCTGGTCCCATTTGAATAAATCGGAAGTAGTTGAGTAAATCCCTTTATCGCCAAGAATACCATCATGCAACGATTTACCAATTGTTCTGTATCTTCTCCACGACCGGGAATAACCATTGAGTATCTCCTCTTGAGGTTTATCTGCAGCAGTGGAATAAGCAAATGTATTGAACATCTCCAGGGGATCAAAAATATTGTCTTGTAAAAAATCAGAGATTGACTTTTTAGAAATTACTTCAATTAGATATGCAAGAACTGCATATCCTGTGTTGCAATAATCGAATCGGCGTCCCGGTGTGAAATATAATGGCAGATTATGATCGGATAACATCCTGACCATATCGCCATTATCCGGAGGAATACTGTCTTGTTGCCAATAATGTTCAATGAGCCACATATAATTTGGAAGCCCGGCAGTGTGATTTAAAAGGTGACGGATGGTCATTTTATTATAGGGAAAATCCGGAAGATATTTCTGAATATCATCATCGTAAGAAAGAAATTCTCTCTCTTTGAGAATCATAATGGCCATGGCTATGAACTGCTTGCTTACTGAGGCAAGTTGAAAAACCGACTCGTTTGTCAGCTTTTTCTTTGTCCGAAAATTGGCATAACCTATGGTTTTATTAAATACCAGGCTTCCTTCCACTGCCACAAGTACGCTTCCGTGAAATCCATAAGCCTCCTGAGCAATAGTTAACAATGATTCAAGACGGTTGTATTTATCCCTGATAAAGAGAAATGATAAATCTTTTTGCTCATTTAAAGTTAATATCTCCGGATCAACAGATGATTGTACGCCGAAGTTCTTATCAGGATATGTAAAGACCAGCAAAAACAAAACCGACAATATCGTTCTGATCAATATCTTATGTCTTGTAGGTTGGGAAGTCGGAGG
>JAUXII010000333.1 GCA_030621075.1 Lentimicrobiaceae bacterium | reverse complement strand
GCATCAGTAAAGGAAGCTAAAGAAAATTTAAACAAAACTTCTGTTATTGCACCTCATGCAGGCACTGTCTCCAGACTTAATGTTGAACAAGGGGAACGAGTGGCAGGCGCTTCGCAATTTTCTGCCGGTACTGAAATTATGAGTATTGCAAACCTTAACCTGATGGAAGTCGACGTTGAAGTTAATGAAAATGATATTGTTAGGGTTAGCATTGGCGACACAGCGGTTATTGAAGTTGATGCTTACCTGAACGACAAATTCAAAGGCGTTATCAGTGAAATTGCCACATCGGCCAACATTACCGGAGTAAGTGCCGACCAGGTAACTAATTTTAATGTTAAGGTCCAGATCCTGAAAGACTCTTATGCCCATCTGATCCCTGAGAATAATAGGTTATATTTTCCATTCCGCCCGGGTATGTCAGCTACGGTTGATATTCAAACAGAAACAGTTAGTGATATTCTTACTATTCCAATACAAGCAGTGACAACACGAGCCGATACAACAGGAAAAGTTTCTATTCGGGCAATCAAAGCAGCGGATGAGGATAAACCGGAAGGAGAAAACAGTGAGGATGAAGATAAAGAGTTTAAAGAATATGTTTTCGTTTACGAGGATGGAATAGCCAGGATGCAAGAGGTAAAAACCGGCGTTCAGGATAACACCTATATTTACATCATTGAGGGCCTTGAAGACGGCCAGGAGGTTATTGTAGCCCCATACAGGGCAGTTACAAAAAAACTCAAAAACAATGATGAAGTAAAAAAAGTTGATAAAGAAGAATTGTTTACGGAGAATTAATCAGGTATGGCTTATATTTTATGCCTGGAAACGGCTACAACAATCTGCTCCGTTAGTCTTTTCGAAAATAACCGTTTAATTTCTTTTCGTGAAACGGATCAGAAAAATGCTCATTCTGAATTCATTACATCGTTTATCAAAGAGGTGGTGGAAGAAGCGGATATTGATTACCTCAACATTGACGCTGTGGCTGTTAGTAAAGGCCCGGGCTCTTACACCGGCCTCAGAATTGGTGTAAGTACAGCCAAAGGTTTATGTTATGCCCTTGATAAACCCCTGATAGCTATCAGCACCCTGCAATCAATGGCTGCTGGCTTTACTAATCACTTAATGAATGAGTCGTTTGATTTCCCTGAAGAGGCGTTGTTTTGCCCCATGATCGATGCCAGGAGAATGGAAGTCTATACCGCTGTTTATGACATTCACAATAAAGAGATTGAATCAATAAATGCCAAAATCATTGATCGGTTTTCGTTTCGGGATTTTCTGAAAAAGCATAAAATATGTTTTTTTGGTGATGGTGCTGAGAAATGCAAACCAATATTGTCGTCAAACCGGAATGCGGTGTTTATTGATAATTTCCACCCCTCTGCCACTATGATGAACCAGTTAGCTTTTGACTGTTTTCAGAACAAAAAATTCGAGGATGTGGGTTATTTCGAGCCGTATTACCTAAAGGAATTTATTGCCGGGATACCGAAGGTGAAGGGGCTTAGATGATATACGATTAACGATATACGATATGCGATATGCGAAATGAACTACCCCGCTGC
>JAUXII010000309.1 GCA_030621075.1 Lentimicrobiaceae bacterium | reverse complement strand
AAAAGTTGACAAACCGGGAACGAAAACCGAATGATTAAAAAAATTAACAAAAATACCATCTCTGAACCTATGCTTGCCAGGCTCAACAAATATATCGCTGAGAATTTGGGCCTGTACTTTCCGGAGAAGCGCTGGAATGACCTCCGGGATAAATTTCAACGGGCTTCCATAGAGTTTGGTTTCAGTGATGCAGAATCTTGTATTAATTGGCTTTTGTCGGCACCTTTAACACAGGAGCAGATTGAAACTCTTTCTTCCTATCTCACTATTGGGGAAACCAGCTTCTACAGGGATAAAAATATTTATAATGAACTCGAAAAGCATGTTCTTCCCGAATTGATCAACTCCCGCCGCAAAACCGGAAAATACATAAGAATTTGGAGTGCAGGCTGTTCGTCAGGCGAAGAGCCGTATTCAATTGCCATTTTGCTCCATAAAATGATACCCGGCATTAAAGACTGGAACATTTCAATTTTGGCTACCGATATCAATCCATTTGCACTGAAAAAGGCAAAAGAAGGGATTTATAATAAATGGTCTTTCAGAGGAACCCCGGAATGGGTAAAAGATGGATATTTCAGTAAAACAAGGGAAAACAGCTATAAAATCAAGCCATATATTAAAAAAACGGTTTCATTTTCTTATCACAATCTGGCAAAAGATCCTTATCCGTCACTTTTAAATAACACCAACGCAATTGACATCATATTTTGCCGCAATGTGATAATGTATTTTCGTCCGCAACTCGGTAAGAAAATTATCAAACGTTTCTACAGATCACTTTTAGACGGCGGATGGTTACTCGTAAGTGGAAGCGAGGGTTCATCTGTTCACATGTCACAGTTTGTAACAGTTAATTTGCCCGATGCAATTTTTTTCAGGAAAGATCTGTCAAAATCCGGTGTAGTGGATGAATTCCGGGTAAAAACTCCTGTTTCTACACATCAAATCATATTTGATTATGATCCTGAAGCTTTTCCTGAAATTCCTCTGCCTGCCACAGAAAGTCCACTTCCCCCTCCACGGGAGGTTACAATAAAAACCAGGCGGGAACAACCAAAAACAGAAGAAGTACAACAAAAAACCTGTGAGAAAGCAATGGTTTTATATAAGCAGGGCAATTATCCGGAGGTAGAAGATATATTAACAGATTGTCTTTTACATGATAAAAAGGACCATAAAGCAATGACTCTTTTGGCAAAAGCATGTTCAAACCAGGGGAAATTCAGTAAAGCAATTGAATGGTGCGAAAAAGAGATCGCGATTAATAAATTCAATCCGGGTTGTCATTATCTGCTTGCCCTGATATTCCAGGAACAGGGTAAGATTGAGGAAGCATTATCCTCACTTAACCGCTCAATTTATCTTGACCCGAATTATGTGCTTGCACATTATACACTGGGAAACATAATTCTTAAGAAAGGAAATTTTAAAAAAGCGGAAAAGTATTTTGATAATGCACTATCAATTTTGAAAGCATATAAGGAAGAAGATATTATTCCCGAATCAGACGGAGTATCTGCCGGGAGACTGATTGAGATCATTAAAACAAAAATATGAAAGGGGACATGGAATAATGGAAAAAATCAAAACCTTGAAAAAAGACCAAACTTTAACTATTGACTGGAAAAAGATACATTCACATGTGGAAACTGCCCGGGAAAAACTCGAAAAAGACTGGCAAATTACTGAAAAGGAAAAGATAAAAATCCTTAAGGCAAGAACCAAATCTCTTGCCCGGTATGAAAAAAAAGAAGAATTAGCGTTGGAATCCATTACAGTGACTGAGTTTATGCTGGCTAATGAAAGGTACGGAATTGAGTTGAATAACATTGTTGAAGTATACCCGTTGAAGGACATGACACCTGTGCCCTGCACACCCCCGTTCGTTCTCGGAATTTTCAATGTACGTGGACGGATACAGACCATTATAGATATAAAGAAATTTTTCGACCTGCCTGATAAGGGGTTAAGTGACCTTAACAAGGTAATAATCGTACGTGCCCGGGGAATGGAAGCAGGTATTCTCGCGGATGTTATACTCGGGATACGTTCTATTCCACTTAGGGAAATTCAACCGACACTTCCAACACTAACAGATATCCGTGCAGAGTATATGAAAGGAGTAACCGGTGATCAGTTAATCGTTCTTGATGTGGAAAAGATATTTTCAGACGAAAAGATCATTGTTAATTAGGAGGTTGGGTGAGGGGCGAAGAAGTAAGAAGTAAATAGTAAGAAGTAAATAGTAAGAAGAAGAAAAGAGGTGAGTGGGTTAGTAAGGTGAGTAGGTGAGAAAGATATTAATTAATTAGTAAAATAAATAAAAAGGAGAATTGTCATGAAATTAGCTAACATGTTTCAAAATTTAAAAATTGGTACCAAAATTACCAGTGGTTTTGCACTGATGCTCATCTTGTTGATTTTTTTAGCCTATATTGATTTTAATG
>JAUXII010000322.1 GCA_030621075.1 Lentimicrobiaceae bacterium | reverse complement strand
CACGTCAAACACCGGACATTGTGATGCACCCAACTGTATGAGTTACCTGGAAACAAACAACGAAAATGTAATGATTGAAAACCCGGTTTTTGAAATTGGAACACTTAGCCAGGAAGATGCCACACAAGCCGTATTTACAGTAATCGTTGATCCTGCTGCAAGTTTTGGATCTACAGTTGATTTTGCTTATCAGGTAACATCAGAACCCTACCAGGCAGAAAAAACATTTATCGAAAAAATCGGAATTATCATCGAGGACTTTGAAACCGGCAATTTTGAAGCGTTCGACTGGATCTTTGGCGGCGATGCTGACTGGACCATTTCTGAAAATGAAGCTTTTTCAGGTATTTTTTCAGCAAAATCCGGTACAATAAGTGACCAGAACACTACTACCTTGCAAATTTCTTTCGAAGTAGTTAACGATGACAGTATTTCATTTTACCGTAAGGTTTCATCAGAAGCTAATTATGACTATTTGAAATTTTTCATCGATAATGATAAGATGGGCGAATGGGCCGGTGAGCAGGGATGGGCCCGCTATGCTTATCCTGTTGACACCGGCACACACATCTTCACATGGTCATATGAAAAAGATTATTCGGTTGCAAACGGAAGCGATTGTGCCTGGGTTGATTATATTGTCTTCCCATCAACCGAAGTTCCTAACGGACCATTAAGCCTGGAGGTAAATGCCTATCCCGAAGATCTTTGTTTTGGTGATGCTGCTTATTTATTCGCTGTTCCAAGTGGTGGAACAGGAAATTATACATATGATTGGTCACCTGCCGAATTTCTGAATGATCCCATCAAATTCAACCCTATTGCCACCATTGAAGAGACAACCGAATTCACGGTTTCTGTCAGTGACGGACAGGATACATTAATGGGTTCCATCATTGTGAATATACGGTACTCCCCGCCTGCACCAACAATTTCTCAATCAGGCGAAGATCTGCTTTCCAGTGCAGTAAGTGGTAATCAATGGTACTTCTGGGGCGAGCCTATTCCCAGTGCCACCGGACAGCTCTTCACACCAATCGCTTCAGGGGAATATTATGTTACCGAGACTTCTGAATATGGGTGTGAATCTGAACCGTCAAACGTGATTTACTTTATTTATGTATCCATTGAAAAAATTGATAATGATCCAGAGCTTCATATCTATCCTAATCCCGTTGCAGAAAAAATGACCATCAGGTTTACATTAAAATCAAATTCAAAAACCAGTATTACTCTATTTAACGCTGTTGGCCATGCCGTAATGGTAATAAATGATGGATATCAAATTCAGGCAGGCACTTATTCAATGGAAATTGACGTAAAAGCACTCCCGTCAGGAGTATATTATTGTAAGTTTGAAACCGATGATCAAACAGTGGTTAAAAAAATAATCATTACGAAATAATTGAATTTATAGATATTTAACACTATATTTGTAGGTTCGAATAAACTACTACATCAAAAATCATGAATAGGCTGGTCCTTATTGTATTTACGTGGATCCTTGTTACCCCTATGGTTTTGGCTTCCGACTGGATCGGAATTAACTCCTCTGATCCGGTTCCTGCTAAAGCTGAATTGATTACTTCAAATGTTGAAAAATCTGTTATCCGCTTTACTGTCGACGGTTTTTTCAAAAACGAAATTGAAACATCCAGAGGACTATCTTTTGTTATTGGCCTTGGAAAGGGAACCCCCATTCTTGAAAAAGGTGCTCCTGATCTTTCTAAACTCACTGCCTCCCTCATCATACCGGATCAGGCTTACATGGAGGTCAAAATTATTTCTTCAGCATTTACTGAATATACAAATATTGAGATAGCCCCATCAAAAGGTAACTTCACCAGAGACATTGACCCTGCTACCGTGCCATTTGAATATGGAAAAGTGTATGAGAGAGATTCCTTTTATCCCGGCACCCTTGCTGAGCTAAGATCACCATATATTTTACGTGATCACCGTGGACAAACAGTGGTTGTTTATCCTTTTCAATACAATCCTGTATCGAAGGTATTAAGGGTATATCACAGCATCAAAGTAGAAGTTTATCAGGTGAACAACCAGGGGATAAATGCTTTTTACCGGGATGAAGATCCTGTTTTTATTAACAAGGAATTTAAAAATATTTACACCAGGCATTTTCTCAATGCTACAGATACACGTTATGACCCGGTTGACGACCATGGGAATATGTTAATCATCTG
>JAUXII010000285.1 GCA_030621075.1 Lentimicrobiaceae bacterium | reverse complement strand
GCTGCTTTTTACAGAGCCCTGGGAATTGTCAGCACGGCCAACACACTGCTTGTAACACTAACCATAGGTGTTATGATGCATTTTAAGGACATGAAAAAAGTCATTCCTATCGTTCTTCTGGCATGTATTATCAAATTAATTATTCAACCGCTTCTTTCTTCTTATCAGGCAAATATCCTGAACTTTCCTGAATTATGGCGTCAAATTGTTGTACTGGAATCAGCCATGCCCACAGCGGCACTATCGGCAGTTTTTGCTAAAAGGTATGGTTGCGATGCTGAGCTGACTACTATCCTGGTTTTTGCCACATTCATATCCTCCATTTTTACTATGGTTATGATGATTGTGTTGTTAGGATAGGCTTATTGCGCATCATGCTGCTGAAAACAAGAAAAACTTTCCGAATAAAGCATAGTGGGTGCTGTATTATGGAGATCCCTGCTTTCGCAGGGATGACGTGTTTATGTGGTGAGAGGGGTGAGAGAGGAGGTTTTTGCTTTGCAAAAACCTCCTCACTCCTCCCTAAAGAAAGATGTAAGCGCCGTCATCCTGGGCTTGACCCAGGATCTCATTGTGTTTCCGGCTTGGCCCTTATACCTCGTAGCTTTTTACTACTTTTGCCCTTAGGTAAAACAAACAACCATGAACATCGCAGCGCTCGTTTCCGGAGGAGTAGATAGCTCAGTCATCATCCCCCTGCTTAAAGAACAGGGCTATGACCCGGTGATCTTCTATATCCAGATAGGAATGGAAAATGAACAGGCATTTATGGATTGCCCGTCGGAAGAAGATATTGAGATAACAACGTTTATTGCGAAAAAATACGGTTGTAAATTTGAGATCGTAAACCTGCACAATGAATACTGGAGCCGTGTGGTCGACTATACCATCAGCACGGTTAAAAAAGGCCTCACCCCCAACCCGGATGTTATGTGTAACAGGCTAATTAAATTTGGAAGTTTTGATGATAAATTTGGGAAGGATTTTGATAAGATAGCAACCGGACATTATGCCGATACCGGGTTCAGGGATGGAAAGCATTGGCTCCTGACTGCCGCCGACAAGGTAAAGGACCAAACCTATTTTCTGGGCCGCATCACCTATCACCAGCTTTCCAAAGCTATGTTTCCGCTTGCTGCTCTTTTAAAGAAGGAGGTACGGGCATATGCCGAAAAGGAGAATTTGCCAAGTGCACTGCGAAAAGATAGTCAGGGGATATGTTTTTTGGGGAAAATCAACTATAACCAGTTTATCAAACAACATATTGGAGAAAGAAGAGGAAAGATTGTAGAACTGGAAACCGGCAAAATACTGGGTGCACACAACGGGTACTGGTTTCACACCATTGGCCAGCGGAAGGGGCTGGGCCTTAGCCAGGGACCGTGGTTTGTGGTGAAGAAAGATATAGAGGAGAATGTTATCTACGTCTCAAACGGATACGATCCGGTTTCACAATACAGTGATGAGGTCGTTCTCCAGGATTTTCAGTTCATTACTGAAGATCCGTTTACAGATTATTCCAAAGGAATTGCAATCACCTTCAAGATTCGTCACACCCCTGAATTCACTAAAGGAATAATGACAAAGGATGGAGGTTTGTTCCGGATCAAATCACAGGAGCCGATTGCCGGTCTGGCTCCCGGCCAATTTGGGGTGATCTATGATAAAGGTGAAAAAGTTTGTATTGGCAGCGGGATTATTAAATGACTTATGAGCTTCAAGCTTCAAGCCGCAAGTTGAGATGCATAGCGACGAAAACCCGACTTACCGGCTATACAGCCTACCGGTTATTAAAACAGGTATCCGATTTTCAGATTTGCCGAGCCACTTATTGGAAATGAGCCATCGGATGTAGCATACCCATAGTGATAACCCCCATCGATATTATCAAAGCCATAGCCTACACCAACAGAAAAGTCAACCAGAAAAACATTACTATAAACCCATTGTTTGCCTAATACAAGATGGAGCGAGCCTGAAACAACGGGTTCTTTTTCATTATTGGAACCCTCCCAGGAATCTTTGTAATAAACTGTATGGGAATAATATCCAAATGAAATTTCAGGCTTAATATAAGATCCTTTAAGAATATGTGCGTAACGCATTTTATTGAAGTAGAAATCAGGGGTTTTAATAAACTTATATCCAAATTTAGTGAAGGCCCCACGTGCATTTTCATCGCCAGGGTCAAATCCCATTCCGATTATCCCCAGGGTAACTTCAAAGCTCTGCCCTGGTTTGATGCTGCGTTCGTAGGCAAATGTTGTGTTTCCGGTAAGCGGAGAGATAAAATCGAGCTTAATAACATTTTTTTTATCGTCAACATAGTTTTCCGGATTAAACATCTCTTTCTGGAAAAAGTGTTCTTTACCATTCTCAAAAACAATTTTCAGGATTTTGTCATTATCAATGGTAAAAGAAACATCATCGGGATAATCAGGCAGTGCATATTTGACACTTTCCGATCCAAGCTCTTTGATTTTGCAATTTATTATCTCGTTGTTTCTTTTATAGATTTGATCCTGGGCGATCACAAACTGCGCCATCACCAACAAAAGTACTCCGGCAAGGATAAATATTTTCGAATTCATGGGTTTTAGGGTTTGATTGACAAAGGTTGATGTTTCTGAATTTGCACAAGGATTGTGCCAGAGATGTTGTTGTAGGGATGGGTCGCGAC
>JAUXII010000291.1 GCA_030621075.1 Lentimicrobiaceae bacterium | reverse complement strand
CTGATAAAAGATGATTTTGAAGTAGAAGCCAAAACGCTGCCTGAAATAGAATTTGATTGGATTCCTGAAGAGGTTTATATTCAAAATCCGGTCGTTGAATTTATTGGAGAGTCGGATAGTGCTTCCACCTGGTTCTGGGATTTTGCTGATGGCGGTACTGATATTGCACAAAACCCAACACATACTTTTTCAGCTGTTGACCTGTACACGGTAATGCTGCAGGTTGTGGCAGAGAACGGTTGTGTCGATTCACTTTTCAAGGATGTTGATGTAAAAGAAGTGGAATTAATAATTCCCAATGTTTTCACTCCTAATGGAGATGGTATAAATGATACATTTGTAGTTGTCGATCTTGATAAATATATAACCAATACGCTTGTTGTGTTTAATCGTTGGGGCAAATCTGTGTATGAAAAGAATGGTTATATAAGTGGTGAATGGGATGGGAGAAATTTGTCAGATGCAACCTATTATTATATTTTGAGATGCACTGGCTACTTTAGTGTGGATGAGTTTAAAGGAACTGTTAATATTTTTGGCGGATCTAACTAATTTGTTGGCCAAAAGCTATCTCATTTTTACAAAATAAGCAGCTTTTTCCAGAGAAGTTGTCATATCATATTCCCCAAGGTATACATCATCAGGAACATTTATTGATATCGGAGCGTAATTTATGATCCCTTTGATGCCGGCATCAACTATGGTTCCGGCAACCTGTGCTGCTACCTGCCGGGGAACAGTCAAAATAGCGATTGAAATATTTTCTTCTTTTACAATTCTTGACAACTGATCAACAGGATAGCAAGGTACTTTTTTATAAGCTTTTCCAATCTTTTCAGGATTGTTATCAAAAACAGCAACGATTGACAACCTGGTTCTTTTTCCTCTAAAGTATTTAACC
This sequence comes from Lentimicrobiaceae bacterium, assembly GCA_030621075.1. Next base: position 1,736 of record JAUXII010000291.1, on the reverse strand, counting down.
AAAGCACGGCCCAGATTCCCGATGCCAACAACACAAACGTTCAATCCTTCCTCTGAATCAAGAATTTTTCCAATCAGATCAATGAGCTCATCCACAGCATAGCCTTTTCTCAATGTTCCGGAATAACCAATCAACATTATGTCGCGTCTGACCTGAACAGGGGTGATATGCAGTAAGTTAGCTAATTCATGAGAGTAGATATGTTGCTTTTCTTTGGCACTGCAAAGCATTAATGCTCTTCTGTATTGACTCAGTCTTTCAACAGTTTTCTCAGGTAACATTTTCATTTTGAGAATTATTTTTTGGGACTTGTTAAATGATTAACAGGACAAATGTAGAACCACCAATTGATAAAAACAAATATTATTAATAAAAAAATTTAGGATGAGGAGTTGCTAAGCCATTTATACCATGTTTCCATGCCATCGCCGGTCTTAACAGATAATTCAAGAAAAGTCATGTGGGGATTTACTCTTAAAGCATATTCTTTGGCTTTTTCAACATCAAAATCAACGTAGGGGAGGAGGTCTGTTTTATTAATGATGCAAATATCTGATGACTGAAACATGGTAGGATATTTAATTGGTTTATCATCTCCCTCGGTTACGCTTATAATGACAATGCGCTTGGATTCGCCCAGGTCAAACATGGCAGGGCATACCAGGTTGCCAACATTCTCGATGAACAATACTGCATGGTCAGTGATATCTAATTTTTTTATGGCCTTGTTGATCATCTCTGCATCGAGATGACAGCCGTTACCCGTATTGATTTGAACCACCGGGGCCCCCGCCTTTTGGATACGATTGGCATCATTCATGGTTTGCTGGTCACCTTCTATGATGAAAAAGGAAAGCTCTTTTCCAAGCTCGTGGATGGTTTTTTCCAACAGGCTGGTTTTTCCTGACCCGGGTGAACTAACTAGGTTTAATGTAAAGATGTTTTTTGCCTCAAAAAAGCCCCTGTTCCTTTCTGCTAACAGGTTGTTTTTTTGTAAGATATCAATTTCAACTTGTAATTCTTTCCCGTGCGAATGATCATGCGTTGATCCTTCATGATGATGCGCGTCATCATTTTTATGGCCATGGGTATGTGGATAATCATGACTATGGAAATGATCATGGCCGTGCGTGTGTTCATGATCCCCATGCGTATGCGTATGGGAATGAGAATGGGTATGCTCACCCGGTTTTAGTTCTTCTCCCGGAATAGTAAATGTTACATTGTCAGGTTGCCCACATCCGCAAGTATCACACATTGGTTTTTGGTTTTTGAGTTGATGTTTTTATTTTTTGCAAAAATAAAGAATTTATTGCTTGTTAAACAAAAACATCATCCTTTCCTGGGAATCAGGCCTGCCAATAATGTTATTTAGGTAATCCTTTTGAGGTACCAGGGACCCTTTTTGTATATAACCTTCGGCATAAGGCATGCAGGTCCCCCAGGAACCAGACTGGATGCAATTCTCAAGATCAGAGACCTTAACAATAGTATGCAATCCAACCGTTACCACACAATACTTATAATCTTTCGCCTCAATTAATGATTCTTTAATGTTTTCTTTAGTAATAATGATCGTTTTTGCAGCCTTGGTTTTTGCAATCTCGTTGAAACTCTTGATCGGGGTATCACTGCTCACCTTCTCATTTTCAAGAGAGATCACATCTGTAAGGAACTCCTTTATGGTGTTTGCTTTAGTATCCTGAGCATTAATGGCTGTAAAACTCATTGCCAGA
>JAUXII010000181.1 GCA_030621075.1 Lentimicrobiaceae bacterium | reverse complement strand
CTGATAGCCTTACAAAAAATTATGGCCTTGAAAGCGCAAGGCATACAAACCGTAATTGGACCCTACAGCAGTGCTTCAGTGAAAGCTGTGAAAAACTACGCCGATGAACAGGGTGTGCTTGTTATAAGCCCCTCAAGTGTGGCTGTTTCTCTTGCCATCCCTGATGATAATATTTTCAGACTTGTTCCCAGTGATGAGAATCAGGGAGTAGCCATGACCGCACTATTAGCAGATGATAGCTTAGAAGTGCTTGTGCCCATTATACGCGACGATTTATGGGGAAATGAGTTACTTGAAGCTACTTCACAACACTTTATTCAGTCAGGTGGGACAGTAATTGAGGCTGTTCGTTACAGCACCTCTACACAGGATTTTAGTCAGTCTGTAAACCTTCTTAAGGAAAGATTGAGCCAAACATTAATGCAATACCCTGCAAACAAAATTGGTGTATATCTTATTTCTTTTGGTGAAGGAACTGATATTCTCAAGCTTGCCGCCTCTGAAGATGTACTGGACCAGGTAAACTGGTATGGCAGTTCAGCTTATGCAGAGAATAAATCCCTGCTGGAAGAAACAGACGCTGCCAATTTTGCTGTCTCACAAGGTTTTTCATGTCCTATTTTTGGATTGGATGATAATGCAGAGGAGAAGTGGCAACCTCTTGTTGAAGAGATACAAGCTGTAATCGGCAGAAAGCCTGAAGTGTATGCCCTTGTTGCCTATGATGCGGTTTGGCTTGCCATGCAGTCCTATTTATCGGCAGGGGAATCACCTGACATCAACAGAATTAAAACTGCATTTATCAATGAAGCTAATAATTATTACGGAGTTACAGGCCGTACCGAATTAAACAATGCTGGCGATCGTGCATTTGCCGCTTATGATTTCTGGGGTTTACAATACTCCCTGAATGATTTCTCCTGGATCCGTGTGGCTAAATATGACAATGCAACCGGTGAACTGACCAGGTACTGATCAATTGCCTGTTAGAACCGTTTCATGAAAGATCTTACAAAAGGAAAAGAGAGTAAAGTCATTTTTAACTTTGCCATACCCATGCTCCTGGGTAATGTGTTCCAACAATTATATAATGTTGTTGACAGCATTATTGTTGGCAACTATATTGGCAAAGAAGCTCTTGCAGCTGTTGGAGCGTCTTTTCCTATCATTTTCACGCTCATCTCATTGGTTATTGGCATCGGAACAGGATCAACAATTATCATTGCGCAATATTTTGGGGCAAAAGATATCAAGAAGGTTAAGCGAATGATTGATACGCTTTCTATTTTCCTGTTTTTTGCTTCACTTCTGATCACACTGCTTGGAATATTAGGCAGCGAGGAAATTTTTAAGCTGATCAAGCTTCCTGCTGACGTTATACCGTACGCCAGATTATACCTCATCATCTACTTCTCAGGAATGATTTTTTTCTTTGGGTTCAGTGGAACAAGTGCTATCCTCAGGGGGCTGGGTGATTCAAAAACGCCATTGTATTTTCTAATCATCGCAACCTTGCTCAATATTATGCTGGATATTCTTTTTGTAGTGGTATTTAAATGGGGGGTAGCAGGAGTGGCATATGCCACAATCATTTCACAAGCCGGAGCGTTTTTTACTGCCATTATTTACCTTAACAAAACGCATGAAATCATTAATTTATCCTTTAGAAAACTGCACTTCGACAAAATGCTTTTCAGGAAAAGTTTAAAAATTGGCTCTCCTGTAGGATTTCAACAAGCTTTCGTTGCACTAAGTTTCATGGCAATGTTCTGGATTGTTAATCCTTTTGGGACCAATGCCAGTGCTGCCTACAGTGTAGCTTTTCGTATTGACTCATTTGCAGCCATGCCCTCCATGAACTTTGCTATTGCCCTTGCCTCCTTTGTGGGACAGAATCTGGGGGCCAATAAACCGGACAGGGTAAAAAAAGGATTCCATACAACACTTAAGATAACGGCCTTCATTTCCATTACCATGTCAGCAATAACTGTACTCTTTAGAGAGCCTATTTTTAACCTGTTTACCAGCGACCCTGAAGTTATCTCAATTGGGGCCAATTATTTGGTTATCGTTGCCGGGTTCTATATAACCTTCTCAACTATGCTCATCATCGGTGGCGTAATGAGGGGGGCTGGTGCTACGCTGATCCCCATGTTTATTACGCTGTTTATTCTCTGGATAGTAAGAATACCCCTCTCGTATTATTTAAGTCAAGAAATTGGAACACCTGGTATCTGGTGGGGAATACCCATTGCATGGATACTGGGGATGACCCTGCAATACATATATTACCTCACCGGAAGGTGGAAAGCCAAGGTAGTTGTAAAACGGTAACACAATTCTTTTTTGTCAAGATTGAATTGGTTTTTTTTGACTCGCCCTGCTATTGAACCATTTTGGGTTAATTTTCAATAATTCAAAGGGGTTTCAAAATCCTCCTTATATTTTTGACATACACCAACGGATCATAAATCAGGTCACCATGATGAATGATCTTTCCACTTTTATCAATAAGAATCACTTGCGGAAAGCTATGGATGTTTAACAGATCGCGGTAAATGGATGATTCTGCAAAGACTATTGGGAAGTCATATTTAACCTTCATTGCTTTTGCCTTTTCTTTCTCCTCATCAATTTTAGGATTGATACAACAAACCGCATAAAGCATAAAGTCATCCCTGTTTTTGAATTCTTTATGAATTTTTTCCAGTTGAGGGAACTTTTTATAACATACACTACAGGTTGTACTCCAGAAATATAAAACAACATTTTTGTTCTGAAAGTCTTGCTCTGTAATTTTCAAATTATCACGTGATATGAAAGAGATGTTTCCGATTGAACTAAGGTCGTAGGTTGTGTTTTTATCTGCTAAATAAACGACCCAATTTAATGATCCAACATACCCCATAAACAAAAAGATAACATATACTGAAACTACTGAAACCACTCCTTTTTTTTTCTTTTTTCTATGCAGTGATTTTATCCATGCCCCTATCAAAACAGCTAAAATGCCCATTATTGGGTTTGGAAAGAGGAATTTGATGGTACCGGCGAGAATGGATATTGAGAAAATCAGTAATAATGGTACCAACAGTATAAAATAGGAAACAAGGTTTTTTCTGAATGAGCCGGATTGTGTGCAAATATATCCACTGATCAAATAAACCAACCCCACAGCACTAAATTGAAAAGCCCAGCTAACCGAAGCAGACAGGATGGTCAGTACCATTGCAACAAGTGAAACCTGAATGGTTTTTATGACATGGCCATTATTAATTAGTAATCGAATAACCATTCCCACTATTAAACCGCTTGACCAGGCGATAGGGATAAACTTAAAAAATGATAAATTCCGCTTAATATAATACCAGTCGATAGAATGGTTAATCTTTAAACTAACCAATAATACTGTTACAATCCCCAAAAAAAGTATAATAAAAATGCCTGTAAGGAGATCTCTCTTCCATTTACTTTTTTCAGGTATAAAACTTCCGGCCAACAAAAATATTAAACCTCCAATAGATAATGCTGTCGGACCATTTCTTAAAAAAATAATAAAGATAGAACCTGCAATTAGGCTGGATAAAATAACTATAAAAAGAAAAACATTTTCAAATCTGTATTTCATTGCAGTTTTATTCTTCTATAGGTGGCTCCAGGTCATTACATTGACCAATGCAATCATACATCCAACATAATCCACATCCGGTTCTTATGGTGCAGTCATTAAAATTTTCTTCACAATCTCCAATGTTATAATTACTACATGTATTGTTCCACCTACAATAACAGTCGTTATCATTACCTCCCCCCGGGCCGTCGATAATTTCATCACCACCTTCCAGCCAACTGTAATCGATGGATTCGGGATCCTCCAACATGATGC
>JAUXII010000024.1 GCA_030621075.1 Lentimicrobiaceae bacterium | reverse complement strand
TGTTTTTATGGGCATTCACATTGAAATGGGTATATACCCTATCGTCTCTGATATCTTTGTAATCAGGTATGTCTTCTTCATGGGCTGACGTCACGTCTGCTAAGCGTGTGTTAATTATTTCCCAGCCGGATGGGAATATTTGCGTAAGCGCCATCTCTGAATAATTTCCCCAGGTGCCCGGGTTAATGATTTCCACTTCAGCTATAAAATCAGTGCCTTGCTCTATCTTGGCAACATCAATATCCGCCCCTTGCAAATTTTTATAAACGACTTTTATGTGCAGATTTTCCTCGGCAAAAACCTCATTACCTGCAACAGGTATTCCCTCCAGAATAATCCGTACATAAATAATCCCTTCGCTTTTGTTTTCAACAGTAATAACCCCGTTATCCATACCCGGGATGTCAAAATCTACTTGTGCAACCGGCAATTGTGTATTTGCTGATACTTTTTGCTGATCATTTATTTTGTAATCGAATGTCAAATTATCTGAAACACCTTGTGAATCACCTGAAAATTTAGCCATAGAAAGCAAACAGTAAGCAGTTGTTTGTGTGCTTAGCCATTGCGAACTGCTTAATTTTTTGGAGATATTAATCGCAAGTGGGGCCCCTCTTTCGTAATCTTTTAAGAGGGACATTGTTTCGAGGATCATGGCCCGGTCTCTAAGTGAGGAGCCAAACGTTGGGTTCATGGCTGAATAATTTTCTACTGTTGTTTCAAGATCATGAACAAGGCCTTTGGCAACCTCTTCCTTCCCGGCCAGGGCATAAGCAGCAGCAAGACGCCATTTGGCAATAACTGCCACGTTATCGGTTTCTCTCATCCTGTTCATGGCTCCCATATCAGGAGAACCAACTAATGCAAGGGTATACAAACGGTAAGACTGAATAAGGTCACCCTGGCGCCATGCCGGATTTCGTTTATCTACCTTTTTCCATTCACGTGAAGCCTTTTTCTGAAAATTTATCCATTTATTCTTAAAACCGGCGGGTAAAGCATAACCTTTTGCCTCCGCTTCTAACATAAAATGCCCGGCATAACTGCTTGACCAATCGTTAACAACAGATTTGCCCGGCCAGTAACCAATACCACCGTTTGCATGTTGCATGGAAAAAAGTCGTTTTATCCCAGCTTTTATATTAGAAGACAACCTTGTTTTCATAGCAGCGTCAATTTCCATAACGTTTTCAAGGTATAACTGTGGAAAAACAGAAGAAGTTATCTGTTCGGAACAGCCGTAGGGATATTTGATAAGGTATTTCAATCTTCTGCCGAAATCAATAGGTGGGATATCCGAAACCTCCAGCACCCCATCATTGGTGCCCACCATACCAACAGGCGTGTAGTCTGTTTTCAGTGTTTCTCCGGGTTGAATAACATTGTTTATTACTTTGGTAACGGGAGGATTGGGTGTTCGAATATCCAGTTCTATATTGTATTGAGCCTTTTCATGTCCGCTGGCAGCAAAAATGTCAACTTTACCAATACCGGTTTTTTCTTTCACCTCAAGCTCGAATGTTACTACTTTATCTCCGGTCTGTGAGAAGTGTATCTCCTTTTTGGCCGGGCCAACAACATTAAAGAGGTCGTTAGGTTCAATTTTTAAACGGACATCTTTAATGTTTTCGTCCATTGCAAATACTGTAACCGGCAGTTTCACGGTTTCTCCAGGCCCCAGAACCCGGGGAAGTGTGGCCAGGATCATCAATGGGTTTTTTACGGGGGTAGCTTTTTCAGTAGATCCGTATGAGCCTTTTTCACCGGCAACAACCATTGTCCTGACAGAACCGACATAATTAGGCATCATGATGGTATGAGTTGCCGTGCCTCCCTGAAGGTCGAAAGGGCCAAGAAACATCACAACCGGTTTAAAGCGATTCGCTTTTTCCTCTTTTTTACTGATAATTTCCTCATCACCCCCAATGGCAAACAGGCGTTCGAGCTCTCCTCCATAAGCTCCAAGAACCATATCAAACACATCCCATGTTTTTACGCCAAGTGCTTCCCGCGCATAAAAGGATTTCCAGGGATCAGGCGTTTTAAACCGGGTAAGGTCCAATAGCCCCTCATCAACAACTGCAAGTGTGTATGTCATCGATTTATTGTCTTTTTCAGAAACGGTAACTGCAAATTCTTGTTCCGGAGCCAGTTCATCGGGCATTACAATAACGGGATTCAATTTTGTTTCAGGATCTTCAACCAAAACAGGAATCACACCATAAAGCCTGATGGGTAGATCGTTTATTGTTTGGGCATGAGGCTGCAGGAGGGTGACATGAACGTATATATTTGGGCTCATCTCTTTCGTTATCTGGAAATTAAACCTGGTCTCTTTTTTTTCAGGCTTAACCCAATGGGCGCTAAGTACTTTTGAGCCGTTTTCAATGCTAACCAGTGCACGGCCTTCCCCTCCCGTGGGAATAGTAATGGCTGCATATTCCCCAACATCATACTTTTTTTTATCTGATGAAATGGTAAGAACAGATGCGCCACCCGGGTGCTCACGCTGGCCTCGTCCTGCCCATCCCGGCCAGTCGATGTATAATGTTTGTCCGGTTGAATGCCCTCCCTCCGGGTCTTTTACACAAATCAAATATCTTCCCCAGTCGGGGTAATCAACTTTAAAAGTAAAGCTGCCTTTTCCATTTTTTGTTGTAGCCTTTTTCTCCAGAATTTTTTCGTTCTGATAACTTCCTATGTATGAAGCCAGGTTTTCATTAGAGGCATCCCACCACCATCTCCATCGTACTTTATACATGGTTACATTAAGATTATCAAGCGAAACGGGGTTGCCATCTTTGTCAAGAGTTACAATCTCAGCAACATGCGATGTGTCTGTCAGTAACATCCCACGGGCTTTATCACCCTTAGGGAGTTTTATTCCGATGAAATTTTTGTACGGGGCATAGGGGATGGAAAAATAGTCGGTGCTGAATGCACCACTCTCTTCATAGGCACGGATCATAAAATTAGCTTTCAGCATTCCTGGTGCATTCGTATGCGTTCCAAGGTCAGCTTTAACTTTTGCCACGCCCAGGTCGTTTACTCTCCCATCGAAGATGATCTCTTCATCAGGAAAAAATTCTTTGGCAGGATCGTCAAATTTGAAATCTTTATAGTTGGCAAACGCGGTTTTTGCTTTGTTCAGGGTAACCGTTACATTGGCCTTGAGGTTTCTGGCAATGGCTCCGTGTAACCATCTGACTTTTAAATCGCCTTCAATCTCTCTATCGTCAAAGGATAACATGTCAACGCCAAAATCAAGGTTAATTTTTAGCCTGTTTGGCTTCACTGTTTCAATCCGAATTCTTTTGTTGAATTCAGCGCCACCCACTTTAACTTTTGCATTCCACATTCCTGTTGGGGCATCCTGATCGGTGGATATAATGAAGCTATAAAAACCATTTAACCCTTTTACTTGTACTGACCGGAAAACGACTTGTCCGTGTGGATTTGATAACTCAAAAGCCACGGGATGCTTTTCGGGCAATAATCCATCTTTATCTTCGAGGATAAATGTCAGGAACAGTGTATCGCCGGGACGCCATACACCTCTTTCTCCATAAAGATACCCTTTAATGCCTTTTTGGATTTTTTCGCCACTCACATCAAACTTACTGATTGATAGGGACGACCCATCATCCAGGCGCAGGTATCCTCTTTCCTTACCTTTTTTGGCAATCAGCAGGTATGGTTTTTCGGTAAGTTCTATCTCTGCCATTCCATTGCTGCCGGTTCTTTTTGTAGCAATTATTTGTTGCTGGTAATTGTACAGTTCAATGGCTACATCGATAAGTGGCTGGGTTGTTAACAAATCAGTAACCGCGAAATGCATCGTTTTGTCATTACCTTCTTTTGCAATTATTCCAAGGTTTGATGCGAGTATATTCCGGATAATGTCCCTGCGTGAATTATAATAAGAAATATGGCATGGGTTATCTTTTTCACTCCATTCATATCCGTCAGGGTAATAATAATAACTGTATGAATAATCCCAATAACTCTGCTCTTCTGTTTGATCAGAGTCCCAATCTTCCTCAAGCTGGGTCATTTCAGTATCTGTTTCCTCTTCGCCCGGGCAATTAAAAAGTGAATACTTTTTTTTAAATGAAAGTTCGACCTGATAAATTGCACCCGGGTCTTTTTTAATCAGGCCTGTCAGATCGATAGAGAAAGCATTCCATTGTCCATAATCGATTGCTGAGCCAACAAGTGATATTTTCTTTTTCAGAACCGGTCTGCCTACCCGTTGTAACTGATAACTATCGTCAAGTTGATTTACCTGTAAAAACTGTGCGATATTATTTTCAAATATTTTAATGATTCGAACATCCACAGCGTTCAGGCTCACCGCTTCGAAAGGCAAGATAAGGCCTTCGGAGTTTGGAAGAATAACACCTTTGCCAATTAACCTGACACCAGGTTTAATTTCCTCAAAAGAAATTTCTGTTAAATATTGTTCTTTCATTTTATGCCCCATAACATTCTTCACACCGGTTTCAACATACAGGGTCATCGCACCAGCCTGCCTTACTACCGGATAAGCTTTTACAATGTTGTTTGAAATGGTAAATTTCAAGTCATTTCCATTATCAAGCCTTATGATCCCATCCAGTACCTGTTCTTCTTTTAACGGATCGGAGAATTGTATAACAGCGTGTTGTTCAGGATGTTGTACGATTGTGATGCTCATCACTTTAAAATCATCAAGTGCAGGTATTTCGATGGTGTCGGCACCGGCAATATCAATCCCAATTTTTGAACCGGTCCATTTGAGGATTATGTGGCTTTTCTTTTCTTTTCGTTTAATACTATCAATTACAAAAGGGTATTTGTATGTATATCCACTTAATTCCCACCTAACAGGTAATGAAATGCCATTTTGCTCTGCCGTAAGTATTTGTTTAACCTCTGTTTCGGCCATTTCATCACTTGTTGAAAGATAACCTGACAGGCTGTTCATTATCAGGTTTTTATTGTTATATGCTTCAAAGTCTTCTTTTATAACCGAAAATGATTGTTTGACTGTCTGGAATTGAAACTCAAAAACCTGAAGGTCATCCGCGACATCAAACAGTTTTCCGAGTTTAAAGCTTACGTTGTAAGTAATGCCTGATTTCAATGGTTTTTTTGGCTTAAACTCGATATTGTTTTCATCAATCAAGTATGTTTTTCCTTCAATATTTGGAGAAAATTTAAAAAGATAATTTTCAATTGCACCATCCGGTTCTGCCTGAATGAGTACCTCTTCCTGCAGTCGTATTTTTATGGAGGAATGGGATGATATTACACCCGTAGTGAAGGCATTAATAAAATTGCCAAATTCAGGGTTGATCCTGGTTTGTTTTTTAGTTTTTTGTTGATTACAGGAAAAAAGGAGTACCGATACAATTATTAGTAATACTGATAATGTGTAATTTGTGATTTTTTTCATAATACTTTTTTGTGAATTGTACGGACAGCTCGCGAGATGTCCGTACAACTATTCATGAAACATTTAGCTCTTCATCAAGCCCGGCTATTTTAAAGGTTTTTTTGATCATGGGAGTGGCATTAATAATAGCAAAATTGATTTTGCCGGCCTTTTGAACTGCTTTGATGCAAATCCGAATAAATGCCGAAGCAATATAATCGACCTGTTCAATGTCAAATACCACTTTTGGTGCTGTATTCTGATCACCCCTGGTGTGGTTTTTCACTTTTTCTTCAACAGATTCAGCTATTATTGATGTATTATTTGTATCAAGCCTTCCAATAAACTGACAGGATAATGTATTCGAATGCGTGTCGAGATTGTAGTTAATCATTAGTCATAAATTTTAGTAGTTTTTATAATATTCGCTCAGGATATCATCAGTGCCCTGATTTTCGTCAAGGTATTTTTCCTGATCAAATTGAAACCATTGCGTATTCATTTTTCTTCTGCAAACCCGTTGTATATTGATCAGCTGATGAGCTGATATATTTTCTGTGGTAATATTTTTTCCTCCTGTTCCGCAGCCCAGGGTAAAAGATGTAGGAAGTGTATTAAAAAGTCCGCCAACAGCCCCCTGGGCTGAGGGTGTATTAACAACGATCCTTCCGGCATTCATGATTTCTGAGAATTCCATGATCCGGGCTTCATCATTTGCATATATGACAGCCGTATGTCCGATGCCTCCGAGGAAATTCAGGTCAATGCATGTTTTGATTGCCGATTTGTAGTTATCGCATTCATAATAAGCCAGAACAGGGGCAAGTATTTCAACCGACAAAGGGTACTTTGAACCAACACCACCAAGAGGTGCTATAAGAATCCTGGTATTTTCCGGAGCATTTATGCCGGCTCTTTCGGCAATAAAAGTGGCTGGTTTACCAACAATTTCAGGATTCATAGTTCCTTTATCTTTTACAACGGCATAGTTTTCTAATTTTTTTGTTTCAGCCTCATCAAGAAAATAGCAATGCTGACTTTCAAATTCTTTCCTGACAGTATTCGTTATTGCCTTTTCAACGACGATGGATTGCTCACTGGCACAGATTGTCCCATTATCAAATGTTTTAGAGGAGATAATATTTTCAATGGCAAAAGGTATATCGGCACTTTCATCAATTAACACAGGTACATTTCCTGGTCCGACTCCTATTGCAGGGTTCCCTGAGCTGTATGCTGCATGTACCAGCCCGGTACCTCCGGTAGCCAATGTCAGCGCCAGGTTACGATGAGCCATAATAGCATGTGTAAGTTCTCTTGAACCATGTTCTATTATTTGAATACAATCTTCTGGTGCACCTGCAGCCAAAGCGGCTTCATAGCAAATATTAACTGTTTCTTTACAACAGTTAAAGGCATTTCTTGGTGCACTGATGATCACCGGATTTCGGGTTTTTATCGCAATTAATATTTTAAAAAGAATAGTGGAGGTAGGGTTTGTGATGGGTATTATCGCAAAGATTGGGCCTAGCGGCTGGGCGATTTCAACAATACCCCTGATCATATCTTCTTTGATTATCCCAACAGTTTTTTTATCTTTAATATTTTCGTATACTAATTGTGTAGCTACTACATTTTTAATCACTTTATGCTGCCATACACCAATACCGGTTTCTTCCTGAGCCATTTTGGCTAACTTAACTCTGTTCGTAAAGCCTGCTTTAAAAACATTCTCAACAATATTATCGGTATCGGCTTGATTCAGTTGTTGAAATTCAGCTGCTGCCATGGTGGCTTTGAACATCAATTCATCAGCCACGCTTTGAATACTACTCATACGCCTTATTTTTTTATGTGTTTGATTAATGTTAATTTATTTAGTCCATTTGCTCTTTGGTAGCTGACATGATCAGCCAATGATTTGATAAAATGGACACCCAGTCCTCCGATTTTTCTTTCTTCAACAGGTTTGTTAACATCTTCTGATGTAGGTACTTCAGTTAAATTGAAAGCAATGCCATCATCTTCAATTAAGATTGATAATGTATCCTCATTTTTTTTGAAAAACAGTTTTATTTCATGCGCTGTATTATCGGAATAGGCATGATGAATTACATTAACAACATATTCCTCAAGCAAAAGATTCAGTTCAAAAACAAGTTCTCCGGAAAAATCCCATTCGAGGGAAAGTTCCTCCAGAAACGACTGAATTTTTTCAATTTCAGTGATTTCGTTTTTTAAAATCAGATGTGCTTGTTTCATTAATAATAAGATAATACCAATAAAGTAATATCATCAGACCTTTCTGCTTCAAGGGTAAACCTGCCAACATCATCAAAGATAAGGTTAGTAATTGTTTTTGGATCGCTGTTTAAACAATGTGATTCGATTAGGTTTTTAAGGCGTTCATCTCCGTAAAACTCGTCATTATTACTGATTGCTTCTGTAACGCCATCGGTAAACAACACCAATGAATCTCTTTTTTTCAATTTGATTGTTCCGTATTTGTATTGATAGTTTTCCCGGATACCTAATGGAAGGCCATGTGTTTGTTCAAGTTCTTCAATTTTTTGTTTCTGCGAAACCAGGTAGGGGTAATTATGTCCGGCATTGCAATAGTCCAACTCCCCGGTCTTAAGGTTTAGTAATCCAAGAAAGAAAGTAACAAACATCATGTTCTCGTTTTCTCTACTAATGCTATTATTGATGCTATTTACAATTTCATTCACTTTCAGG
>JAUXII010000026.1 GCA_030621075.1 Lentimicrobiaceae bacterium | reverse complement strand
TATCCTGATGAGTGGAAGGGAAATAAACTGAAGATGAAAAGATCCATTTGGCAAATAACCAATGGTTCGGCCGGAGCGCCATACTACGGGCAGGAAAAATTGCCATGGAGTGGCTCCGTTGATTTTTTTTCAACAGAATTTGCATTGATATTATTTCATATTAACGGTAAAAAAGTGAGCATTGAGGTGATTAATGCCGACACCTTTGGGAATATCGAAAATGTTGAATTAAATTAGCTTTCAGCCACATCCCCAAGAAGGGTTGCTGAAGTACAATCGGTTACTATAACTTGCACATAGTCGCCGGGTTTGTGATTTTTTCTGGGAAATACCACAACTTTATTCTGGCTGTTTCTGCCAAAGAGGAAGTCGTTTGATTTTCGCGATATTCCTTCTGTCAACACTTCAAATGTTTTGCCTACATCCTGAAGATTGCTTTTGTGAGAAAGCTCCTGTTGAAGGTTTATCACTTCCTGCAATCGACGACCTTTAACATCGTCCGGGATGTCATCCTGATATTTCTTTGCAGCTATCGTATTGGGCCGTTCAGAGTATTTAAACATAAACGCATAATCATACCCAACCCATTTCATTAACAACAACGTTTCCTGATGGTCCTTTTCTGTTTCAGAACAAAAACCCGAAATAATATCGGTAGATAGTCCACACCCGGGAATGATATTTCTGATAGCTTCAATACGCTCCATATACCATTCGCGTGTGTATTTACGTTTCATCATAGTAAGAATATGGTTGCTGCCTGATTGAAATGGAAGATGGATCGCCTTACAAATGTTATGGTTGTTGGCTATAGCATGAAGTAAATCGTCGGATATGTCTTTTGGATGAGACGTTGCAAACCTGATGCGTAGCTGAGGATTTACTGATGCCACTTTTTCAAGTAGTTGCGCAAAATTGATCACACTGTCATTGTCCTCCCACCGGTATGAATTGACATTCTGACCTAAAAGTGTGACTTCCCTATATCCCTGGTTGAAAAGGTTTTTTGCCTCTTCAATGATGGTTTTCGGATCTCTGCTTCGTTCTTTCCCACGGGTGAAAGGGACAATACAATATGCACAGAAATTCTCACACCCCCTCATTATTGAAATAAAAGCCGAGACACCGTTACTTCCAAGTCTTACCGGTTTGATGTCGGCATAAGTCTCTTCAGTTGATAATAAAACATTGATTGCTTTTTGTCCGGTTTCTACGGTCTCCATCAGCATTGGTAATTCACGGTAAGCATCGGGTCCGATAATAAGATCAACATACTCCTCTTCTTCGAGTAATTTTGTCTTCAACCGTTCAGCCATACAACCTAATATTCCAATAACAAGCCTGGGATTTTTCTTTTTTAATGATTTGAATTCCTGTAACCGTTTACGAACGCGCTGCTCGGCATGATCTCTGACAGAACATGTGTTGACGAATATAACATCTGCCTCTTTAATATCCTTAGTTGTCTCATATCCGTTATTTACCATGATAGAGCCTACAATCTCACTGTCAGAAAAATTCATCTGGCAACCATAGGTTTCTATATATAATTTTTTTATAATCACTTCTTTCAATTGATATGTAAATAGCGGCCGCAAAAATAATCAAAAAAAAATTGAAATTTCACCTCATTTAGAAGGTAACAAAAAGCAAAAAAATGGATTTACATAAAAATAGTATACTTTTGTGCCGTTTTAAGGCATTGCATTTTTGAAAAATTTGGAGGAACTTATGGTTAAGAATCTGGTTATTGTTGAGTCGCCTGCAAAGGCTAAAACAATTGAAGGCTTTTTGGGGAAAGATTTTCTGGTGAAGTCAAGTTTTGGTCATGTGAGAGACCTGGCAAAGAAAAATTTGGGCGTTGATGTTGATAACAACTTTGAACCTGCATATGAAATTAGTCCTGAAAAGGCAAAAGTTATTAAAGAGCTGAAAAAGGATGCGAAAAAAGCAGAAATGATCTGGCTTGCATCTGATGAAGACCGTGAGGGGGAAGCCATTTCGTGGCATTTGATTCAAGCATTAGATCTTGATGAGGAGAAGACTAAAAGGATTGTTTTTCATGAGATCACAAAGTCGGCCATCCTGGACGCCATTAAAAATCCACGAAGCATCGACAAAAACCTTGTAGATGCGCAACAGGCCCGCCGTGTTCTTGACCGCCTTGTTGGCTTTGAGCTTTCACCGCTTCTGTGGAAAAAAATCCGGCCAGCTTTGTCAGCAGGTAGGGTTCAAACGGTGGCTGTTAGATTGATTGTGGAAAAAGAAGACGATATCAAGTCGTTTAAGCCTGTTTCTTATTATAAAGTAACTGCACATTTCTTTGTCAAAAATGCTAATGGCCAGTCGATTATGATAGCAGAGATACTGCAGAGGTTCGACGCCAGGCAAAAGGCAGAGGATTTCCTTACTAATTGTATTGATGCGGAATTTACTGTCGAAAATATTGAAACCAAACCAGCTACCAAATCTCCTGCACCTCCATTTACAACTTCAACCTTACAACAGGAAGCCAGTCGTAAACTCGGGTTTTCTGTGGCTAACACCATGCGTGTTGCACAACAACTCTATGAGTCGGGTAAAATTACTTACATGAGAACCGACTCTGTTAACCTTTCTAATCTGGCTCTTAGCAAAGCCAAGACTGTCATAACAAATTCTTATGGGGCTGAGTACTCAAAAACCAGAAAATTTGCAACCAAGTCGAAGGGTGCCCAGGAAGCTCATGAAGCCATCAGGCCAACTTATTTTGAAACTGCATCCATTAGTGGCGATACAGCGCAGAAAAGGCTCTACGATTTGATCTGGAAAAGGGCTATAGCATCACAAATGAGTAATGCCATTCTTGAAAAAACAATTATAACTATTGATATATCAACCGTTAACGAAAAATTAATTGCCAAAGGGGAAGTAATTAAGTTTGAAGGTTTTTTAAAATTATACCTCGAATCACAGGATGAAGAAACGAATGAAGTGACTGAAGGTGTTTTGCCTAAGTTAACAATTGGAGAAAGGTTGAATCTTAAACAAATGAATGCCTCACAGCGATTTACGAACCCGCCATATCGCTATTCTGAAGCAACACTTGTTAGGAAATTGGAGGAACTGGGCATTGGAAGGCCCTCTACTTATGCGCCAATCATTTCAACTATTCAGAGAAGGGAATATGTTGAAAAAGGCGACAAACAGGGACGGGTGGTAGAATTAACCACCTTAATCCTGATGGGTGGAAAGATTAGTGAAAAAATGAAAACTGAAAAAGCAGGCTTTGTCAAAGGGAGGTTGTTTCCAACAGACATTGGAGTTTTGGTGAATACTTTTTTGATGAAAAATTTCAAAAGTATTATGAATTATAACTTTACTGCTGATGTAGAGAAGGAATTCGATGAAATAGCCAGAGGAGAGCAGGTATGGAACCAAATGATAAATGAGTTTTACAGCCCCTTCCATAAGCAGGTTGAGGAAACCCTGAAGAGCAGTGATAACGCCAAAGGAGAAAAACTTCTTGGCCAGGATCCGGAATCAGGGAAAAACATTTACGTTAAATTAGGCAGATACGGTGCTATTGTACAGCTGGGAGATACAGATAGCACGGTGAAACCAAGATTTGCCGGTCTGAAAAAAAATCAAAGCATGGATTCAATTACCCTTGATGATGCTCTTGATTTGTTTAAATTACCCCGAACATTGGGTGATCATGAAGAAAACGAAGTCGTTGTGGCCAGTGGAAGATTTGGCCCCTATATCAGACACAAGTCTAATTTTTACTCCCTTGGAAAAGATGATGACCCCCTAACCATTCAACTGTCACGGGCTATTGAACTTATTGCAGAAAAAAGAAAACAGGATAAGGACAATATCATCAAAGAGTTTAAGGAAGATAAAAATGTCAGGGTTCTAAAAGGAAGGTATGGCCCCTATATTTCTATTGAGAAATCTAATTATAAGATACCTAAAAATAGAGACCCCGAGAGCCTGACTCTTCAAGAATGCCGTGAGATAGCTGAGCATATTAAAACAATTAAGGCTAAGAAAAAACCAAGAAAAAAGTAGCGCTTTTTTCTCCAACAGTATTAAAATGGATATTTCGATTTACCTGACACCGGTTGAGTCATTAAATAATGAGCCTTCCAAAAATCCGAACAGAAAAAACCTTGGAAATATAGCCCGGATTTTCACCAACCCCAATCATTTTCCTGACTTGAAGAACATCGACATTGTTTTACTCGGTGTAAATGAAGATAGAAAGTCAGAAAACAACAAAGGTTGTGCTCAAAATCCTGATCGGGTAAGAAGTAAGTTTTATACTCTTTTCCCTGGCGATTTTAAGGCAAGAATGGCCGATATTGGAAATATCAAACAAGGCCATAAGATTGCCGACACCTACTTTGCCCTCATGACAGTAATAAGTGAGCTAATCAAAAATAATATCATACCTGTTATTTTGGGTGGAAGCCAGGATCTGACATATGCAAATTATCAAGCCTACGAAAATCTGGGTCAAATAATTAATATAGTATCTGTGGATACCGAATTTGATATTGGAGATTCGGAAGCAGAAATAACCTCTAAATCATTTTTGAGTAATATCATCCTGCATCAGCCTAATTATTTATTTAATTATACAAATATTGGATACCAAACATATTATGTTGATCAGGAATCGATTAGTTTGATGCGAAATATGTTTTTTGATATTTACAGGCTGGGTGATGTGAAGGCAAATTTGAAAGAAGTTGAGCCATTGGTCAGAAACGCCGATCTTCTAAGCTTCGATATTTCTTCTATACGTTTTGCTGATTCTCCGGGAAATGCAAATGCATCACCAAATGGGTTTAATGGAGAAGAAGCCTGTCAGATATGCAGGTACGCCGGGCTGAGTGAAAAATTAACTTCAATTGGTTTTTATGAAGGAAATCCATCGTTTGACCACAATGATCAGACCGCCACTTTGATCGCACAAATGATTTGGTATTTCATTGAAGGATTTTATAAGCGCACCCGGGAATTCCCTCACCGGGGTACAAAGGATTACCTGAAATATATGGTACGAATAGACGGACAAGAAGAGGAGGTTGTGTTTTATAAAAGCAATAAGAGCGACAGATGGTGGATGGAAGTTAATTGTTCTTCGGAAATGAAGATGAAATACGAACGGCACTACCTTATTCCTTGCTCTTATCAGGATTATCAAACTGCCTGTAAAAATGATATCCCCGACAGATGGTGGCAAGCGTATCAAAAATTAATGTAAGCTATTTGGATAACCTGCCCGGGTTCTTGTTTATGAAGCCCTTCCAGCTTGTATACTGGTTTCCTTCAGGAGTTAAATTTCTTTGGTAATAATGACAAACTGCAGCCGCGAGGCCATCTGTGGCATCCAGTTGGTGAGGGGTTTCTTCCAATGTGAGTATCCTTTCAAGCATTTTAGCCACCTGTTCCTTTGATGCTTCACCACTACCGGCAATTGACTTTTTAATTTTCCTGGGGGCATATTCAAAGATAGGTACCGATCGAAACAAAGCAGCAGCCATGGATACTCCCTGAGCCCTGCCAAGCTTCAACATTGATTGAATATTTTTTCCATGAAAAGGCGCCTCAATAGCTACTTCATCCGGGTGGTATTCGTCAATCAGGGCTAGTGTTTTATCAAAAATCTGTTTCAATTTTTTTTGATGGTCAGTATGTGATCCAAGCTTTAGCACTCCCATATTAATATATGCGATGCTATCGCCCTTTTGCTGAATCAATCCAAAGCCCATAATATTGGTGCCGGGGTCAATACCTAAAATTATGCGGTCAATCATGTGATTGAAGTTTTATGATCACAAAAATAAGTGTTTTTTGCTATCCCTGATAAATACTTCAGCAAGTTGAAGGTCAATAGCAGTAGTAATTTTGATATTGTTCGGATCTCCTTCAATAAGATGGATCTGGTGTCCCGAAGCCTCAACCACAGTAGCATCGTCAGTAAACGCTACCCGGTCAACCTGCTGATAAGCTTCCTGCAGGATAGAGGATTGAAAAACCTGTGGTGTTTGAATTAACCTAAACTGTTGTCTGTCAACAGGCCTGTTAGTATGATCACTGGTTATCCTAACAGAATCTGAGACCCCAATGGCAGGAATGGCGTTTCCATATTTCTCCGCCACTTCAAATGCATTGATAATGATTTGATTATCTACAAAAGGCCTGATGCCATCATGAACAGCAATAAGGCCCTCATCGCGAATCATTGCCAGGCCATTTTTTACAGATTGAAACCTTGTTTTCCCACCCCGGGTAACCAGGTGTGGATAAGTAAAAGAATATTTTTCACAAAGTTTTCTCCAATGGTCTATTTGGTTGGAAGGAAGAACAGCAACAGCAGTAATATCAGGTGTTGCTTGAAAAAAGGCCCGGATAGTATGCATCAAAATGGGCTCACCAGCCAGCAGCAAAAACTGTTTAGGGATATCAGCTTTCATTCTTATCCCAAGTCCACCGGCAACAATAAGAACAAATTTTTTCATCAGATGATGATCATTGCATCCCCATAAGTGAAAAACCTATACTTCTTATCAACAGCCTCTTTGTATGCACGCATAACAAAATCGTAACCACCAAAAGCAGCTACCTGCATAATCATGGGCGACATAGGCAGGTGGAGATTAGTGATCATGGTATCGGCGATGCTGAATTTATAAGGAGGAAAGATAAATCTGTTTGACCAGCCGCTAAAGGGCTTTAACGTCTTGGCAACAGACACAGCCGACTCAATGGCTTTCATAGTAGTTGTTCCTACGGCGCAAACATTTCTTTTGTTTTCTTTTGTTTTATTGACAATGGAAGCAGTTTCCAGGCTAATAAAGGTTTCCTCAGAATCGGGTTTGTGTTTGGAAAGATCTTCAACCTCGATATTTCGAAAATTCCCCAGGCCGGCATGAAGTGTTATTTCTGCAAAAGAAACCCCCTTTAATTCCAGGCGCTTCATGATTTCTCTGCTAAAATGCATTCCTGCAGTTGGTGCAGCAACAGCGCCTTCACTTTTAGCAAAAATGGTTTGATAACGTTCTTTATCTTCGGGTTCTATTGAGCGCAATCGCTGTATTTCATTAGGCAGAGGGGTTTTTCCAAGCTGTTGGATGGTATTTTTATATTCTTCATAAGTCCCATCATAAAGAAAACGAAGCGTCCTTCCTCTGGAGGTAGTATTGTCGATAACCTCGGCCACCAGTGACTCATCTTCTCCAAAAAACAGTTTATTTCCAATACGGATCTTACGAGCCGGGTCAACAAGCACATCCCATAACCTGGATTCGGGATTTAGCTCACGTAATAAAAACACAGTTATGTCGGCTCCTGTTTTTTCCTTCACCCCCTGAAGTATCGCCGGGAAGACTTTTGTATTATTAATGATCAAAACATCCCCCTCCGAAAAATAGTCAAGGATATCCTTAAAGTTTCTGTGTTCAATGGTCTGTTTTTTTCTATCAAGGACCATAAGCTTCGATTCGTCTCTTTGTTCGGGAGGACGAGCTGCAATAAGTTCCTGTGGTAAGTAGTACCTGAACTGAGAAAGTTTCATATATGTCTAATATAAATAATTTGATTTGCTTGCCAAAAAAAGGGGTGCAAAGGTAATTAAAAATTGCCGAAAATCAAAAAAAAAAGATTCAACAGCCTCAATAATATGTAAAGTTAGTACATTTTGAGACTTTTGTCAACAGGGATTCAAAATTTATAATTAATTTTTGAATAATTTCTACACTGAAGAGAATCCAAATTAGGTAATAATGATGTAATGATGTAATGAATTGTCAAATACTTCGAATATCGTTAATCGGATATCGGATATCGTATATCGGATACCCCTCGCTCCTTGTCAGATGGAAAAACC
>JAUXII010000317.1 GCA_030621075.1 Lentimicrobiaceae bacterium | reverse complement strand
AATTATTTTATTACTTTCCGAAAAATTATCCGGCCATTCAACAAATTCAGAAACATAATCCAGGTTATTTAAGGTTCCGCCGGGAACGATATTGGCTGTCACAAATTTCTTTACATTTTCAATTACAGGTACTTTATCTGAAAACAAATTAACCTCAACTTCACTGGCTCGTGCCATCTCGAGAAGATGACCCAATAATCCAAAACCGGAAACATCAGTACAGGCATTTACCGGATAGTTCTGCATGATTTCTGATGCTGTTTTGTTCTGGTCTGCCATGAGTGAAATTAATTTTTCCCTGGTATCATTTTCAAGAAGCCCTCGTTTAAGAGCGGTTGATAATATTCCTGTGCCAATTGATTTTGTAAGAATTATTTGATCGCCGGGTTGGGCAGCAGAATTAGTTAATATCCTGTCAGGATGCACTTTCCCTGTTACTGCCATTCCGTATTTTGGTTCGTTATCGTCAATTGTATGTCCTCCGATTATTGATATACCTGCTTCTGCAGCTTTTTTATTTGCTCCATCAAGAATTTTCCTGAGAACGCTCAGTGGCAGCCTGTTTGATGGAAAACCGACAATATTCAAAGCAAAAAGAGGTGTTGCACCCATAGCATAAATATCGCTTAATGCATTGGCTGCTGCAATCTGTCCGAATTGGAATGGGTCATCTACAACAGGTGTAAAGAAGTCAACTGTTTTAACCAAAGCGGTGTCTTTATTTAACTTATAAACAGCGGCGTCATCAGATGTATTGATTCCAACAAGAATGTCAGGGTCGGTTGGTAATTTAAAATCCTTAAGTACCTCTTCAAGGGCCTGTGGACGTAGTTTACATGCGCAACCAAGTCCCTGGGTGAAATGTGTGAGCTTGATTTCGCCTGTTTCTTCAAGGGGTTGATCACCGGTTTCCTGATCCCCGCTGAGGTTTTTTACCGTTTGGATGATCTCATCTGCTGCCCGGTTGATCTCTTCTTCGGTTGTAAACCTGCCGGTAGTAAACCGGATAGTTCCCATAGCAAATTCAACAGGTACTTTCATTGCCGTTAACACATGCGATATGTCAATATTATCTGTGTGACAGGCTGCTCCTGCTGATGCTGCCACATGATCAAGCTCAGATATCAGTGTATTGGCTTCCGTATTACGAAATCCAATACTCAAAGTGTTGGGCAGACTGTTTTTGATATCTCCGTTTATCCGGGCATTTTTTAGTCCTTTGGTCAATTTATTTGCCAGGAGATCTCTCATTTTTTTCATATGTGAGTGGTTCTTCTCCAGATCTCTTCCCGCAATTTCACAAGCTTTGCCTAAGCCAACAATCTCAATAACATTTTCAGTTCCCGGTCGCATGTTTCTTTCATGGTCAGCACCATGTATGATCTTTTCCAGATTTATTCCATGTTTAACATATAACGCGCCGACACCTTTTGGTGCATATAGTTTATGTCCTGCAATGGACAAAAGATCAACCCCTGATGTTTTTACCGATACCGGGATCTTTCCCAGCGACTGTGCTGCATCAGTATGAAAAGGTATCTTATTCTTTATAGCTGTTTTTGAAATCTCTTCAATGGGTTGGATCGTTCCCACTTCATTGTTTGCATGCATTATGGTAATCAGAATGGTCTGTGGGGTTATTGCCGAAACAACCTCTTTTAATCTGATTAAACCATTTTCATCCACAGGAACATATGTGATCCTAAAGCCTTTTTTCTCAAGATATTTACAAACCTCGATCACAGCAGGGTGCTCGATAGCTGAAGTTATGATATGATTTCCCTTTGATTGATTTGCAAAAGCAATTCCCTGGATGGCAAAATTGTTGGATTCGGTACCTCCACTGGTAAATATAATTTCATCAGGATCACATTCAATAAGGGCTGCCACCTGTTCTCTTGCCTTCCCAACTGCTATTTTTGCCTGCATACCATACCAGTGTTCACTGCTGGGATTTCCAAAGTGCTCACTGATAAATGGTTGCATTACTTCAATTACCTCTTTATGAAGCGGGGTGGTTGCATTATAATCAAGGTAAATTTTTTCCATTATTAAAGAAGATTTGTAACTATTCAGTTTTTAAAATTCAAAATGACTAAAATGACTAAAGTGCCCCTTCTCCCACTCACCTCTTCTCCTTTTCTTATCTTCTCACCTCTCACTTTCTCACCTCTTCCTCTTTCTTTTTCCTCCTTACTCAACTACTCAACTACTCAACTTACTATATTTTAAACAGTATCTGCACTTTAGTTCCATTTTTATAAAAATTTACTTCATCTGACAACT
>JAUXII010000278.1 GCA_030621075.1 Lentimicrobiaceae bacterium | reverse complement strand
AGCAGGAAAATCCTCGTTATCCATAGCTGAATAAAGACGTTTGGCTATGTCATCTCTTTTTTTCTGATAATCCACAACACGCGGATTCGTGGTAAGGTATTGATCTTTATTAAAGCTTTCACCAAAGCGCTTTTCGGCTTTTATGATCTCCTTGTTGATCTTCTGTTCGATCTTGGCCATATAATCCTCAACCAGCACATCCGCCCTGTACCTTTTTTTTGAGTCTTTATTATCGATCATCGGATCGCTGAAAGCATCAACATGTCCGGATGCTTTCCATACCGTAGGATGCATAAAGATAGCTGCATCCAGCCCAACGATATTTTCATGGTATTGCACCATGGATTTCCACCAGTAATTTTTGATATTATTTTTGAGCTCAACGCCATGCTGTCCGTAATCGTAAACAGCACTCAGTCCGTCGTATATTTCACTTGATTGAAACACAAACCCATACTCTTTGGCATGGGCTATTATTTTCTTAAATTTATCTTCGTTATTTGCCATGCTGCAAAAATAGGATATTTTTTAATCCATCGGGAATAATAACTTGCCCCGGTATTCATGTCAGGGCTATGAGGGGCTAAAGCCCTTTTTTATTTGATCCCATCAAACAGCTCCGGCAGCATATCCTTTTTCCGGGAAGCGATGGGGGTATGCGGGATCCGTCAATCATCACCACAAAGCCCCCCTTCAGATTTGTCTAAGTGGCTTATAGAATATTGTCAACTGACCCGATATAACTAATTTTTATTCCATTTTTTTTCAATGTATAGGAATCGCTTATAAAAGGACTATAACAGAAATTATTCCCTTGCGGGTATATTTCCCGGAATATTTTGAAGCGCGTAAGGGAAATTTGATCAGGATTAATTTTACATTCAATGATATCGAATGAATTTCCAGGTCGTTTAATCACAAAATCAATTTCGCGGCCGGATTTATCGCGCCAATAATAAATTTGATGTTTCTGTAGATGGATTCGTAGCAAATCAAGCACTACATGTTCCCACAATAACCCCCTGTCATTTTCCCTGATTTCGTTCCAACCATTAATAAAACTTACAAAACCGGTATCAAAACAATAACATTTTGGGCGTTGGGTAATCTCACGGCGGCCACCTCCGTGAAATGGAGGTAATAAATAAATCATGTTTGCAATGCGCATGGCTTCAAGGTACGACATGACCGTTGGCCTGGTTAATCCACTCATTTTGGAGAGTTGTGTAATTTCAATTAAATTGCCACTTGACCGGAATAATAGTTGCATAAGTTTCAGGAATCCACTGCGATTTCTTACGTTAAAAAGCTCCTGGATATCCCTTGCATAAAAACTGTCAATCCATTCAGGAAAAAATGTTTCATTGATATTTTGAGAAAGCAAAGGCTCTGGTAACCCTCCTTGCCGTAGCCGAAAATCAAGATCAGTAATATTAAAAAGATCTTTACATTCATCCCACAATACAGGAGGGAGATAAATCACATTTTTTCTTCCCGTTAATGAATCTTTAAATTTCCGTGTGGCTTCCAGTGTAGAAGAGCCGGTTGCTAATACTTTAATATCCGGGAATTCATCTGCGGCAATTTTAAGTATTCTGCTTGGATCTTCAAGCCGATGAATTTCATCGAATATGATTGTGCTGCCTTTGGGGGCACTCTTTAAAAATGATTCGGGATCTTCTAATTTCCGAACTACAGATGGCAAATCGCAGTTCAGATAAACTGCATCCGGAAACATTTTTGTGATAGTAGTTTTTCCAACCCTTCTGACACCTGATAACCAGACGATCGATCGTGATTCCCAGGCATTATTTATTTTTTTAATCCAAAATGGCCTATTGATCATTGAAAACGTATTTTACATTTAGACGGCCAAATGTAAATCATATTTTTATAATTACAAAATATTTAGAATAAATTATTTGAATAACTAAAAAAATGACAGGTTAAATGAAAATTTTATTTTCATCCCATCAAACAGCTCCAGTAGCAATTCCTCGAATTCTTTGAGGGCTTTGGTGACAACGATATCAGAAACTTCTGACAAGCATGCAAGAGATTACGAATTATTGGTTGAGAACTATAGATTTAAACTCATCAATACCATATGCATCTTCAAGCCTGTATTCCCCTATCCTTGTTCTGCACAATGATGAAAGATAGGCCCCGCTCGATAAAGCCACTCCCAGGTCACGGGCTACTGAACGGATGTAAGTGCCTTTACTGCATACAATCTTAAAATCAACTTCCGGAAGGTCAAACCGTGTAATGTCAAAAGAATAAATTGTGACAGCCCTCGACTTGATCTCCACTTCTATATTATCCCGGGCATAACGGTAAGCCGGAATACCATCAATTTTTATGGCAGAATATTTTGGTGGGACCTGCTCAATAGTGCCTTGAAACTTACAGGTTGCATTTAATAAAAGCTCTTTTGTAATGTGATCAACTTTGAACGTTTCATTTACCTCTGTTTCTGCATCATAAGATGGGGTGGTGGCTCCCAAAAAAAATGTACCGGTATATTCTTTTTCCAGGCCCATAAATTCTTCTATGCGCTTGGTCAGCTTGCCCGTACACAGGATCAATAACCCTGTAGCCCTTGGATCCAATGTGCCGGCATGGCCAAGCTTTATTCTTTTTACCCCTACCAACCTGGAAATAAATTTACGGAGATGATTTACAACATCGAATGATGTCCAGCCTAGCGGCTTGTTAATGAGCAAAGCTTCACCGGAAATAAAATCAAATGCTCGTTTCTTTGTTGATTTCCC
>JAUXII010000173.1 GCA_030621075.1 Lentimicrobiaceae bacterium | reverse complement strand
AAAAAAATGCAATAATTTATCCCGTTTTTAGTATAATGCCAATTTTCATCCCACTTAATTTCAATTAGTTGCAGGGATTGTGACTTTTTGAAACACCCCATGTTACTTTTTTACGACCTGTTAAATTTTGATACCCGTTAAAGTCACAATATTTTTGCCACGCAATCTCCACAAAGTTTTGTATGGAAAAGAAAAATCGAAATACAGGTAAAGAAAAAAAAGCAAAGAAAAAAAAATCAGAAGCTAATTCCATTGCCGAACTTAAAAAAAAAATAAAGCATCAAAAAGGTGCATTAACTAAAATCATAAAACACATTCAAGATGAAAATAAAACGGATAATTAAAATAATTACAAAATTTACAAGAATAATCATGATGGTGTTCATACAGCTTACTTTAATCATAGGACTCACCAATTACGCCATTGCGCAGGAACTTAATCCAAGTGTAATATCTACTGGTGGGGAAACCTTCACAGCCTCCGGCTGTTCCCTCGATTTCGTAATTGGCGAAATAGTTACCGAGTCATATACTGAACAGGGAGTTATGCTTACGCAGGGATTCTTACAAGGAAAGGAAGAGGGAATGGCAATTAATGAACAAACTATTAGTGTTGACGATATTGATGTTTACCCTAATCCATCTAACAATATGGTTTTCATCATGTGCAAAGCTAAAGACAAGCCCATTCGTATTGAAATAATCGACATACAGGGTTGCATAGTTAGCTCAATACAATTTAATAATAACCCCATGGCAGTTAGTTTACAGCAATTAAATCCAGGTCTTTATATGCTGAGACTGATATTTCCCGATCACAATTTTGTAAGTAAAAAAATCATCAAAAAATAAATCTTTAACTAAAATTCTTAAAAAATGAAAAAAATGAATTTAATGCTTCTGTTCCTAATTATTATTGGATCAGTAACAGCACAAGCTCCTCAGAGCTTTAAGTATCAGGCTGTTGCCCGTAATACTGATGGTGCAGCCATAATTAATACCACGATAGGGATAGAAATTTCCCTGATTTCTAACAATATTAATGGCAATGTGGTTTATTCCGAAACATTCAGCGCATTATCAAATGGTGTTGGAATTTTTAACCTTAACATTGGACAAGGTTCGGTTGTATCTGGTGTTTTCGCAGATATAGACTGGGGTGCTGATGATTATTTTCTGAAAGTGGCAATGGATGTTGCTGGTGGAAGTAATTACGTTGATATGGGAACCACCCAGTTGTTGTCGGTTCCATATTCACTTTACACGAGTTCCATTTATGTTCATTACTCAAACGATACCCTGTACATTGGTGATCAATATGTAGTTATATCGGGAGGCGGACCAGCCCCTGGCACTGTTACCGATTATGATGGCAATGTTTACGAAACTATTGAAATCGGAACCCAGACATGGATGAAACAAAACCTGCGTTCGCTGCATTATGCCGACGGTTCAACAATTGACGGGGTTTATGCATACGATGACAATGAAGCAAATGTTAGCGATTATGGAAGGCTTTATACCTGGAATGCTGTGATGAAATTAGGTAAAAGCACAACCAACAGAGCACAAGGTGTATGTCCTGATGGATGGCATGTACCATCCGAAGCTGAAGCAGTAACACTCCAGGATTTTCTTGGCGGGCATATGCAGGCCGGTGGGAAAATGAAGGAAACCGGTTATACCTATTGGGATGATCCCAATACTGGTGCCACCAATGAATCGGGATTTTCGGCCCGGGGATCAGGACACATGTCGCATAACGGAGATTATTTCAAACTGAAAGAGGCTTTTAAGATATGGACATCAACTGAAAGTGGCACCCAGTCCCGTCGTATGATGATTTTACATACCTCATCGAATACTGCATTTGGCCAAAAACCAAGAACAATGGGTTTCTCGGTCAGGTGCATCAAGGATTAATCACAAATCAATAATCACAAATAAAAAAAACGTAACTATGAAAAAAATTACTTTATTACTAATTTCAGTTTTTGCAATGCAGGCTTTGTTTTCACAACCTGTGCTGACCAACAGCCTTAATTTTACTATCGGCGATACCTATCGGTATGATGGATATCAGGAAGTGCCTGATATTGATCCCGGTGCTGGTGGGGCCAATTTGACATGGGATTTCAGCACGATATCAGGAGGTACCTATTATGAAGGTATTGGCGCTATTTGTGTTGATCCATCAATAACGGCATTTGCCGATTCAGCCGCAGTTGCCAATGCCAACATCTGCATCAGGAATCCAGAAACCCCACCTGTTGGCCCCCATCAGTATTACAATTGTAACAGCACATCACAGGATCTTCTTGCCTTGGGGTTTCTTGCAGCGGGAAACAACAGTTTTACCACTTATACCAACAATGTAACGGGTCTTGAATTCCCTTTTACCTACGGCGACAGTTTTGATGACACATGGGAAAGCATGATGTATTATATTGAGTTGGGCTATTACTTTATGCGCGACTCAGCAATAGTAACAGTTGATGCCGATGCTTATGGTACAATTACAACACCTGCAGGGGAGTTTCAGAATGTATTACGGTTGAAAAGGACAACAATAGATTATTCCTGGATGAATTACGGTGGAACGGGATGGTTGTTTAATGGCTCATTTACCGATATTAATTATGAGTGGTATGCACCAAACATTAAAGTCCCCGTGATGATTATTCAAGAAATAGAATGGTTGCCCGGCACTTATGAGGTAAGATACCTCGTTGAACATAATTTTTCAACAGGAATTGAAGACATTGCAGATCACCGGCTTGAAGTGTTCCCAAACCCTACAACCGACAGGGTGACAATTAAAACAGATAAAAAATTCAATAGTGTCAGCATCTATTCATTGTTGGGCAAACAACTGGATGTAGTAACATCACAAACAGGTCAATCGCATCAGCAAACAATTGACTTAAGTAAATATCCGAAAGGAGTTTATTTAATTGAAGTTGGATTTGAAGATGGCAATGCTGTGAAAGAAAGAATTATTAAGCAGTAATTAACAGTTTTAAAACTACCTTGTAAGTCTCTGTCAATAATATTTAATTCTAAATATTATCACTACAGAAGTCTTTCCCAAGCCTGGCGCTAGGGAAGGACTTTTGTTTTTTGATTATCAATTTCTTTGTTATACTTTTTTCTCTCAGTAATACATTAAGGGATTGTAAAGAAATAAACCCCTAATGTTTCTATAGTTGCAACCAGGAAGTTCCGTTGTAATAAAAAATTTGTTTGGTGATATTATCATAGTACATCATTCCTTCTTCAGCCGGGCTCGGAGCGGAAGACCTCGGTTCAAGTTTCAATACGTCATTGATGGTTACCTTTCCATTGTCAAAATCTCCATATATTAAAGGTGTGCCGGTATCGGAATTTGAGATATATAATTTGTTCGATCCGGTTTCATTATAACCAGCCTTGAATCCGATAAACACATTGTTTGATCCGTTTGTCATTGAATGTCCTGCCTGGCTGCCCAGAAAAGTGTTTTGACTGCCAACATTGTTATACCCGGTTTCAAACCCCAGATATGTATTATATGATTGGTCTGCATTTGTGTATCCGGCTGACCTGCCAATAAACACATTTCCTCCTCCCGCGGTATTTTGTGAACCGGCAGTACACCCGAAAAACGTATTGCCGCCTGCAGTGTTATTAGAACCTGCACGAAATCCCATAAATGTGTTGTGCGACTGGTCAAGGTTGCTTAATCCTGCTTCACGACCTACAAATACATTTTCATCACCACTGGTATTTTGTGAACCGGCAGTACATCCAATAAAGGTGTTGTTACCTGCGGTGTTATTTTTCCCGGCACCAAATCCCACAAAAGTATTATGGGCCTGCTCTTGGTTACTGTATCCTGCTTCACGACCTACAAATACATTTTCACCACCCACGGAATTTTTAAAACCGGCAGTACATCCGATAAACGTG
>JAUXII010000014.1 GCA_030621075.1 Lentimicrobiaceae bacterium | reverse complement strand
CGAATCGCACTTGGGCTTAAGCAGCTTACTCCCCATCCCTGGGATGCATTGGATAAAAAACTTAAAGTTGGTGATAAATTATCAGGAAAAGTGGTTGTGATGGCTGATTATGGGGCTTTTATTGAGATTGCACCTGGTGTTGAGGGCTTGATCCACGTATCTGAAATGTCGTGGTCGCAACATTTACGTACAGCACAGGATTTTCTCAAAGTGGGTGATATAGTTGAAGCTGTTATTCTCACACTTAGTAGAGAAGAGAGAAAAATGTCGTTGGGTATGAAACAACTTATCCCTGACCCATGGGAAAATATTCTTGATAGATATCCTGTAAATTCCAAACATCAGGCTACTGTTAGAAATTTTACCAATTTCGGAATTTTTGTTGAATTGGAAGAGGGGATTGATGGATTGATACATATCTCTGATTTGTCGTGGTCAAAAAAGATCAAGCACCCGGCTGAGTTTACTAAAATAGGGGAGTCCATTGATGTTGTGGTACTGGACGTTGATACTGAAAATAGAAGGTTAAGTCTTGGGCACAAGCAGTTAGAAGAGAATCCATGGGAAGTTTTTTCAACAGTATTTACTGTCGGATCTATTCATAAAGGAACCATCATTAGCTCCAGCGATAAAGGGTATATCATCACCCTTCCTTATGGTGTGGAGGGTTTCTGTCCTATGCGCCATTCTTCAAAAGAGGATGGGTCACAGCCGAAAGTTGATGAGGTAATCGATTTTAAGGTTATTGAGTTTTCTAAAGAAAATAAAAAGATCATCCTTTCTCATTCACGGGTTTATCAGGATACGTTTGCTGCTGAAAAAGCCAAACAGGATTCTACTTTAAAGGCAGAAGCCAAGTCCACTAAAAAAGCTGTAAGGAAAGTGAAAGATAATCTTGAGAAAACTACTCTCGGTGATCTCATGGCTCTGGCAGATCTTAAAAAAGATATGGAAGCTACTGAGAAAAAGGGAAAGGTTGTTAAGAAACCTAAAAAATAAGAATAAATCATTTTAATTCAATTAGGTAATGATTTTTTCGGTTACCATCCTTGGCTGTAGTTCAGCTATCCCAACTCCTGTCAGAAGCCTTAGCGCTCAGGTTGTCAATATTCATGAGAAATTGTACCTGATTGATTGTGGCGAAGGAACACAAATGCAGTTACGTAAGTTTAACATAAAAGCACAGCGTATTAATCATGTTTTTATCAGCCATCTACATGGTGATCATTATTATGGGCTTATTGGATTATTGACAACCAGTCACTTGCTTGGAAGGACAAACCCTTTACATATTTATGCTGAACCCAAGTTAAAAGAGATTATCAATATTCAATTCAATGCTTCATATACTCGTTTAGGTTACCCTCTGAATTTTCATGACATTGACACGACAGTGCATGAGAAAATATTTGAAGATGAAAAGGTAACGGTTTATACAATCCCTTTGAAACATCGCCTGCCAACAACGGGATTTCTGTTTAAAGAGAAGGCAGGGGAAAGGAACATAAGAAAAGATTTTGTTGAAAAAGAGCATATACCGTACAGTGAGTTTAGTAAAATTAAGGCAGGGGGAGATTATATTTCGGATAGCGGCCTCATTTTTAAAAACCGTGACATCACCATTGACCCTCCGGAGCCCCGATCATTTGCCTATTGCTCTGATACTGCTTATTTCGAACCGGTTGTTCCTATAATAAAGCATGTTGACCTGCTATACCATGAAGCTACTTTTATGGAAGATAATAAGGATAAAGCTTCCGAAAAATTTCATTCTACTACTGTTGAGGCTGCAACTATTGCCAAAAAGGCTGAAGTAAAAAGATTGATTCTCGGGCATTATTCAACGAGGTATGATGATCTGCATCTTTTACTGGAGGAGGCAAGAGGCGTTTTTCAACATACTGAACTTGGTGAGGATGGAAAGGTGTTTGAGATATAAGCAAGATTTCCTGATCTCTTATTTCTTATTCCTTATTTGTTATTGGTTATTTTTTCATTAATATTCCTTGGTCCACTTAAGTTAGCTATTTAGAATCCTGAAAGGATTCAAGGTTTAAGCTCAGGGCGAAGTGAAACGAAGCCCTGTGATATAAGGATGTTAATGTTAAATTAGGGCTGAAAGCCCGACAGGTAATCAATAATAAATTTGTGCTAAACCTGATCACATTCATGTATTGTGCACATTACCCCGGACAATTACTATTGCCGAATTAATTTCAAAAATCAAAACACCTTCTACCAAATGGATAAAAAAACAAGGAATTACTAATTTTTCATGGCAAGGAGGATATGGGGTTTTCTCTGTGAGTCCGTCAAAGGTGAAGGTTGTTGAAAGGTATATTCAAAATCAACCATGTGTTTGATGGTGCCACCCTTTCCTTTAGATTTGCCTGGTATAGAAACTGCTGAGAGGAATCTGAATAAGAGGAATAAAAATTAGAAATTTAGATCAGAAATGAGAAATAAACAATAAGAAATAAAAAATTACAAAGTACTGCAGCATAAGGACATCCAAATTTAAGCCATTATAATTATACAAGTGCATCATAGAGAATCTCAACAGGGTGATATGCCAACCTGCCTGTTCCATCCTTTATCTGCTGCCGGCAACTAGTTCCGGGCGCAGCAATAACAATATTTTCAGGTGATTTCCGGATTTCCGGGAAAAGAATCAATTCGCCAATTTGCATGGAGAGATCAAAATGTTCCTTCTCAAAACCAAATGAGCCGGCCATGCCACAACACCCGGAATTAATCTCCTCAACGTGGTAATTTTCAGGAAACGATAAAATGACCTTAGTTGGAGTGGTTGAAACCAATGATTTTTGATAACAGTGGCCATGAAGCCTGATTTTTTTTGTATCCCTGGTAAACTGATCCTTTGTGATTTTGCCTTTTTTTATTTCATTTGCAAGAAATTCATCGATCATATATGAAGATCCGGCAAGCTTTGATGCTGCATCTTTTAACTCTGGGATGGCAAGATCACGGTATTCGTCCCTGAATGTTAGTATTGCTGATGGCTCAATACCTATTAATGGTGTTTCTTCTGAAATAATATCTTTTAATAAATTGATGTTTTTAGTTGCTATTTTTTGTGCTTTCCGAACTAACCCTTTTGACAATAATGCACGTCCACTTTCTTTGTGCATAGGGATGATTACCCTGTAACCCAAATGCTGAAGCAAATGGATGGCCTTGATGCCAATATTCGTATCGTTATAATCCGTAAATTCATCAGCGAAGAAGAATACGCTGCCATTTTTGCCACTTTCATTATTACTTAGATTATCCAACGCCCATTTTTTGAGAGATATCTTATAAATTAATGGTAATGTACGCTTTGGCGCAAAACCGAACATTTTTTTGATCAAACAGGAGGTTGTTTTATTACCTACAATGAAGTTGTATATTGAAGGGAAATAGGAGGCAATTTTGTTGATTTTTGAGCTATAAGCTATCAAACGTGTCCGTAACGACATCCAATGATGGTCATAATAATGCTGAAGAAATTCAGCTTTGAATTTTGTAATATCAACATTGGCCGGGCATTCTGATTTACAGCCTTTACATGAGAGACAGAGATCCATGATATCATAAATTTCCTTGTGATTGAAAGGATCTTTCTTTGACGAATTGGTTAGAAATTCTCTTAATAGATTTGCCCTTGCCCTTGTCGATTTATCCTCATCCATCGATGCCATATAGCTTGGACACATAACGCCGCCCATTTGGGAAGATTTTCGGCAATCGCCTGAACCAACACATTGCTCAACGGCTCTGGTAATACCATGGTTTACAGAAAAATCAAAGATTGTATCAATCTCCCGTGTGATTTGCCCTGGTTGATAACGCAGGCTGGTATTCATGGCAGGGGTATCGATGATTTTGCCGGGGTTGAAAATATTTTGCGGATCCCAGGTTTTTTTTATTTCCCGGAGAAGTGAATAATTTTTATCACCAATCATGATGGGAATGAATTCCCCGCGGAGCCTTCCATCACCATGCTCTCCACTTAATGAGCCTCTGTACTTTTTTACCAATCGGGCAGTTTCAAGCGCAAGAGTGCGAAATAATGCTACATGTTTTTTGTCTTTGAGATTCAAAACAGGACGAAAATGTAGCTCCCCTGTAGCTATATGTGCATAATAAACGCACTCAAGGCCATATTTGACTAACAGGTGCTGGAAATCTTTAATGTACCCGGGTAGATTTTCTGGTAATACACAAGTATCTTCAATAACAGCAACAGGTTTGGCATCGCCCCGGATGTTTGAAAGTACACCTAATCCTGCTTTGCGAAGTGCCCATGCTTTTGAAATATCCTTACCTAAGATAAGAGGGAAATGGTAGCCCAACTCTTTACTACGCATCTCTTTTTCAAGCTTCTCAGCAATCAGTTTGATCTCTTTTTCTGTTTCTCTGGCAAATTCAATCATCAAAATGGCAGCAGGATCACCTTTAAGAAAAAAACGATTACGTTGCTGTGCAATATTTTTTTTGGTTTGCTCCAGAACCACATGATCCATCAGCTCAATAGCTCCTGGCTTATATTTTAAAGCGATAAGGTTACCACGAAAAGCGTCCTCAAGTGTGTGAAAATGAATGCAAATAAGCCCTATGGCCTTTGGTGGAAGTGGAATTAGATTTAGTTTGATTTCTGTAATAAAAGCCAGCGTTCCTTCTGAACCTGCTAATATTGTGCAAAAATTAAAAGGAACCGTTGAACTGGAAAATGGTTCAGTATCCATTAAAAGATCGATTGCATAGCCTGTATTTCTTCTTTTAATTTTTTTATCAGGAAATTGTTTCCTGATCTCTTCCTGATTGCTTTTTTTTGAAAGAATATCTTTGATATTCCTGTAAATTTTGTTTTCAAGTGATTCGCCTTCGCATTTCTCCTTGAATTCATCCCCGGTTAGCGGACCGAATTCTACTTCTGATCCATCACTTAAAATAACATTAAGTGAAATCAGATGATCGCGGGTACTGCCATAGATCAATGAATGTGTTCCGCAGGAGTTATTACCAACCATACCACCGATCATGCACCTGTTAGAAGTGCTTGTTTCCGGACCAAAGAACAGGCCGAATTGTTCAAGGTATTGGTTAAGTTCATCAAGAACAACGCCCGGTTCGACCCTAACCCATTGTTCCTGTTGGTTTACTTCAATTATCGCGGTCATCTGTTTTGAAACATCCACAACAACTCCATTCCCTACAACCTGGCCGGCAAGTGATGTGCCGGCAGCTCGTGGAATTAAGGGTATCTTCTCACGTTGTGCGATCCTGATCAGCTTGATGATATCTTCTTTATTCGCTGGCCTGGTAACAGCCGCCGGAACTTCTCTGTAAACCGATGCGTCTGTAGCGTAGAGGAATCCTGTGATTTTATCTAAAAATATATCCCCTTTAAAGCCTGTTTTAAGCTTTTCAAGCTCATGAACTATATGGTTTGTTTCTTTCCTGTTAATACACAGCATAAGAAGTGAATTTTTCAAACGGGCAAATAGGATAGCCCCTGGTTTTAAAAAAGCCCACCGTTTTGATAAATTTCCATCTGAACTTCTGAGAATTTATCTGCTTTAATGGATTTATTGGTTTTGAGATTAGTAACATCCCCTGTTTCAAAATTCACCCTGATCCTGTCACCATCTGAGAGATTTAACTCTTCAACTGTTTGGTATGTCATAATTGGGAAGGCTGCATTTATGGCGTTTCGTTCGTAAATAGCTCCAAATGATTCAGCAAGGATAGCCTGAATACCGAGTGATTTAAAACAATCCACAGCCTGTTGCCTGGAGCTGCCACTGCCAAAATTTTTCTGAACAATAACAATATCTCCCGGTTTTGATTTCTTAGCAAAATTTTCGTAACCATCCAGGTTGTCAAAAGTATATTGGCCCATCTCATCTATATCACTGATGGTCAGGTAGCGGTTATGAAAGATCATATCAGTATCGATGTTATCTTCTTTAATATACCAAACCCGGCCTTCAATTACCGATGGGTTTTCTGCACCGGATTTAATAACGAATTTTTTGTCTGTTATTTTTGTGTTGTCGGTTTCCGCTTCAAAGATAGCCGGTTCATCTGGTATATCATCAAATGTAGTGATATAGCCGGCGACGGCGGAGGCGGCAGCGGTTGTGGGAGAAGCGAGGTAAACACTGCCCTTTCCTTGTTTTCCGGGAAAGTTTCTATTGCCTGTACTAATGGTAATTTCTCCTGGCCCGTTTTGGCCCACCTGTCCGGCAGCACATCCCGCACACCCGGCATTGGAAACCAGAGCTCCTGCGTTTTTAAATATTTTAATAAGTCCTTCATCAAGGCACCTGTTCCATATCTCGTTGGTAGCCGGAACAATTTTCATAACAACACCCGGAGCTACTTTTTTATTTTCCAGAACCTTTGCAATGGCATACATATCTTCCATCCGGCCATTGGTACAGCTTCCAACAAAAGCAGAGTCGATTTTTACCTTTTTAGCCTCAAGGATATCAACAGTATCGTGTGGTTTTCCAGGGAGGGACACCATTGTTACAAAGGAGCTTATATCAATATCATAAGTCTGTTCATAAACAGCATCTTCATCTGCTTTGATCAGTTCCAATTTTTTTCCTGTTTTTGACTCGCAATAATCCATCACTTCTTTATTTGGTGTGAATAACACAATGATGGTTCCCATTTCAGTTCCCATGGAGGAGATGGTAATTCTTTCATCCAATGTAAATTTTTCAACTTCCTCCCCGTAAATTTCCACAGCATATCCTAATAAAGAGTTAGCTCCAAACTCATTTAGCAGGTTCAACACAATATCTTTTGCCGTGATTCCCTCCGGACGTTTACCATTGAGATTTACCTTTACAGATTTAGGGACCTTAAACCATACTTTTCCCTTATGAAATGCTGCTGCAATATCTTTGTCGCCCATTCCCTGTCCAAAAGCACCAATAGCTCCCAATATATTAGCATGGGAGTCGGTGGTTAAGGCAGTTGATCCGGGATAGGCTAAACCTTCTGACATCATCGTGTGCGTTCCAATACCGATATTAATGTCAAAGACTTTAATATTATGTTTACGGGCAAATAACCTGATAAGCTGTTGGTTTTTTGCATATTTTTGATCAGACCCGGTTGGGTTTGTATCAAAGGTGAAAAATGTTTTATCAATATTTTCGATGGAAAGGTTGTTATCTTCAATGTGTTTAACAACACTTGGACCTCCAAAATCGCGGGCTGCACGTGCATCAATCTCAATGTCGATAATATCGCCGGGTTTGACTATATTAAATTTAGAGTGATTGGCTATTATTTTTTCTATTATATTCATAACAAAAAGAGTTATTTAATTTTAAGTCTGTCTTTAAAAGGTAAGAATGTCATAAAATCAGCATGATGAACAACATAGGCTTCGGTGGTTCTTTTCACCAGATTGCCTTCTCCGGCATGAGTGGCTATGATATGGCAAACTTCAGGAGGAACCCCGCATTCTTCAGCAAGCGAAACGCCTGAAAAGGGGTGACGTAAATATTTTCCATACGTTCCCTGAATCGAATTACCCTTTTCATCCAGGACATATTCCAGCAGCTTGCCTACATCAGATAGAATAGCACCTGCAATTAGCACATCCATGTTAACCGGAAGTTCACCATGATACATTTCATTCATCTTATTTCCAGCATCCCGTGCAATGTGCACAACAGACCGTTTATGGTCCATAAATGTCACTTTCAGGTCAGGGCCAGCTAAAAGGGTGAATGGAATTTTGTTTAAATCCTCTCCGGTTAAAACGCTGCGTTCCAGTGCCAATTCCCATGTTTTAGTTGTTTTCTCCCGAAGATCATCATTTTGTATCCAATCCAGCTCGGGCCAAAGTTTTTTGATGTTCATTTTTTGTAGATTTATTGTTAGGTTGTTATTAATCAGTGCCTAGAGTGCCTGGGTGATCGAGGCTTTTAGTTATTGATTTAGAGTTTTGCAATAATCGCATCGGTCATATCCCGGGTTGTTGCTGCGCCTTTATCAATTACCTCCGGACGGCCTGGCATCTTCATCATGTCGTAGGTTCTGACTTTTCCTTCTTCAATCACTTCAGCAACGGCTTTTCTGATTCTATCCGAAATAGCGTTTTCTTCGATAAAATCAAGCATCATACATGCTGACTCGATCATAGCGATAGGATTGACAATTGACTTATCGTATCCAACATATTTTGGGGCTGACCCGTGAGTGGGCTCGAAAACTCCGATACCGGTATCCGGATTAAACTGAGCGCTACAAGCAAAGCCTAATCCACCGATTAGTCCTGCAAAACCATCAGAAACTATGTCGCCAAACATATTACCGGCAACAATAACACCATAATTTTCGGGATTTTTAGTTAGCCACATCATTTGGGCATCTATGTTTGTGTTCCAGAGCTCTATTTCCGGGAAGTCGGCTTTTTGCATCTCCATTGCCATTTTGTACATCATTCCGGATGTTTCCCTGATAACATTGGGTTTCTCACATAGCGTAACGGATTTATAACCATATTTTTCGGCATATTCAAAAGCAGCACGTAAGATCCGTTCAGTCGCTTTTTTGGTAAATATCCTGGTTGAAACACTAATTTCTTCCCTTGGGGCAGTTCCGAAATTTTTCACAAACTTAGGATGGGATAATAAGGCATTGTATACAACATCCGACGGGTTAGACCATTCAACGCCTCCATACAACCCTTCTGTATTCTGACGGAAAATAATTACATCTACTTCCGGCTCTTCGATTGTATCGCCAACGCCTCTTCTGATAAAATTCAGCGGGTTTCCTTTGTAGGTGTGACAAGGGCGCATACAAATATCCAACCCAAAATGCTGACGTAAACCTACAATTGGACTAGAATAAATCAAGCCTTTTTCCTGCAGTTCAGGCGCCAATTCTTCAAAGGCAGCGTCTTTAGGTTTGGAGGTTATTGCACCAAACAATCCGATTTTATGTTTTTCAATCAGTTGAAGGGTTCGATCAGGTAATGGATTCCCTTCTTTGCACCAGAATTCCCATCCGATATCACCTTCAACATACTCAGCTTCAAAGCCGGCTGCTTTTAATACACGGATTGATTCTTCTAAAACAATTTTACCGATGCCATCTCCCGGTAGTGTGACGATAGTTCTTTTTGACATAGCTTATTTTGTATTTGTTTTGTATTTGTTTTTTTACTATTTTTAGAATGAATTTTAAAAAGAGATCAAATTTACAATACCTGTTGTTATTGACAAAGAAAAATAAGAAATTCGGGTTTATTTTTTTTATTTTTGCAATACATATTTCGGAGACGGGAATCGGGAGACAGGAGACGGGAGACAGGAGGCGGGAGACGGGAGACGGGAGACGGGAGACGGGAGACGGG
>JAUXII010000146.1 GCA_030621075.1 Lentimicrobiaceae bacterium | reverse complement strand
ATTAGCTGTTAGGTTTGGTAACAGGTTCCAGGTCAGGCGTTACTGTCAAACTCGTAACTTTTATCTGTAACTTGGTCCCCAAAATTAATAAAACTGTGAATACTGGTATATAAGGAATGATTTGAATAATGGTATTTAGAGACATTACAAATAGGCAAAAGTACCAAATATTAAAGAATGTTTTTATTTTTGCTAACTGATATTTGTGCACAAAGAGGAATAACTGATGTCACCCACAAAAAGAAAACCAACCGGAAAAAATAAAAAGCGCCGCCCTTCTCCCCGTCGATCAAAGAAGAAAGCCCTTCGACAAAAACGCAGGACAATAGCTTTTCTCGTTGCTGTTTTCTTGGTTTTTATAGCTATTGTTAAACCTGAAGTATACCGGACTGTTTATTATTCCGTCCGGCAAATTGCAAGTGCTGTTTCTTATCGTTCTCCTTCACAAAATACTATTGTAAAAACCGTTAAAAGAACCAATGCCAATTATGGCAAGGAGGTAGATCGCTATGCCCGGGAGTTTGGAATCTCTGATAAATACCTTAAATCTCTTATCATTCTCGAATCATCAGGCCGGAAAAATGTACCTCCCCGGTTTGAGAAACATGTTTATCGAAGGCTTAAGAAACTCAAAGCCGGTCAGATTAAACAGTTTGAGAACCTGAGGCCAGGCCATTTGAAGAGTGCTTCCGATGATGCGTTAAAAAATCTTGCCAGGTCGTGGGGCCCTTTCCAGGTGATGGGATATAAATGTATTCTTCTCGGCATTAATATTAAAGATCTACGGGGTGAAAAGGCTGTATACTGGGGTGTGAAATGGATCGATATGACCTACGGCGATTCCCTGAAAAAAGGAAGATATAAAGATGCTTTCCACCTTCATAATGCCGGGAAACCCTATCCCAAAGTTGGCCCACCGAAGACGTATAATCCGAATTATGTGAAGAATGGGTTGAGTTATATGCAGTATTTTTGATCACAGCCCGCCGGTAGCCGGGAGTCGCGACTCCCGGTAACCGGTAGACAGTCGGCAGTCAGCAGTCAGCAGTCGGCAGAGAGGAAAAGCGAAAAACGAAAGAGGAGGAGATCAGGAAGGTTTCCTTATATTTTGGGTGTTTATAAATTTTCGGAACAGATCCCAGATAACAATCCCTGCACTTACTGAAACATTTAACGAATGCTTGGTGCCGTACTGCCGGATCTCGAGGCAACCATCAACCAATGGAATTACTTTTTCCTCAACACCTTTAACTTCATGCCCGAAAATGATGGCCACCTTATTTTTAAAATCAGGGTTGAAATCCTCCAGCGAAATGCTTTCATCAGCCTGCTCAATGGCGTAGATCTTATATCCCTGCGACTTAAGAAGGGTAATACAATCAATAGTGTTCTCAATGTATTGCCAATCAATCGATTCGGTAGATCCAAGTGCCGTTTTATGGATTTCTTTATGGGGTGGCGTTGCTGTGATACCACAGAGGAATATTTTTTCAACCAGAAAAGCATCAGCTGTCCGGAACAGGCTTCCAATATTGTTCATGCTTCTAATATTGTCGAGAACCACAACCAACGGGATTTTTCCAACCTTTTTGAATTCCTTCACGCTTAATCTGGGCAGTTCTTCGTTTTTCAGTTTGCGCATGCTTGTT
The DNA here is from genome assembly GCA_030621075.1 of Lentimicrobiaceae bacterium. The sequence goes on along the minus strand of JAUXII010000146.1, from coordinate 2,624 downwards.
AGTTTTTTTGCAAATGTAGTGTTTAAATATAATGTAGACGGGAGACGGGAAACGGGAAACGGGAAACGGGAGACAGGGGACAGTTGGCAGATGTTGCCCAGATAAATTGGGTTTTTGTCACTTCAAACCTTAACTTGAAGCTTGGGGCTTGTAGCTTGAAGCTATTATTTGTAACTTTGCCTTTCGAAAATTGGTACTATTTTGGCAAAAACGACAAAAGATAGCGTAACCCCTTTGATGAAGCAGTTCAACGCCATCAAAGCTAAATATCCGGATGCTTTACTGTTGTTCAGGGTGGGGGATTTTTATGAGACGTTTGGGGAAGATGCCATTGCTACCTCAAAAATCCTTGGTATCGTCCTTACACGCAGGGCTAATGGAGCTGCTTCCTATATTGAGCTGGCAGGATTTCCGTACCATGCCCTCGATACTTATCTTCCAAAACTTGTGAAAGCAGGCCAACGGGTTGCCATCTGCGATCAATTAGAAGACCCTAAGCTGACAAAGAAAATTGTTAAAAGAGGCGTTACTGAACTGGTTACTCCTGGTGTATCTTATAACGATAAGGTGCTCGATGTAAAAAAAAATAACTTCCTGGCCGGTGTTCACCTTCAGCCAAAAAAAAGTGGTATCGCTTTTCTGGACATTTCAACTGGTGAGTTTTATATTTCTGAGGGATCAGTTGATTATATTGATAAATTGCTTCAAACATTTAAGCCAAGTGAGGTCCTGATTCAGAAAAGTAAAAGGGATAAGTTCAATACCTTGTTTGGGGACAAATTTTATATCAATACCTTTGATGATTGGGTGTTTACCACTGATTTTACCCATGATTTACTTCTGCAACATTTTGGAACCACATCGCTCAAAGGGTTTGGCGTGGAGAAGCTGGAAAGTGGTATCATTGCAGCAGGGGCTGCCCTTCATTACCTGGCAGAAACGCAGCATGATAGGGTTAGGCATATTTGCAAGATTTCACGTATTGAGGAGGAGAAATATGTTTGGCTCGACAGGTTTACGATACGTAACCTTGAGCTTATCTCTACGCCAAATGAAAATGCCAAAACCTTGCTTGAAATTATCGACCATACCATCTCTCCGATGGGTGCCAGGATGCTTAAGAGGTGGCTTGTTTTGCCACTGAAAGAGAAAAAACTCATACTGGACCGACACGATATTGTGGCACATTTTTTAGATCAGGATGATATTAATTCGATCCTTACCCAGAATATAAAAATCCTCGGCGATCTGGAACGGTTGATCTCGAAGGTGGCTGTAGGCAGGATAAGTCCCAGGGAGATTGTCCAGCTAAAAAGAGCATTGAATGCCATAGAGCCTATCAAGGAGGCTTGCCAGCATTCCAACAACGCTTCATTAAATCAGATCGGTGAACAATTAAACAGCTGTAAGCTTATAAGTGATAAGATTGAGCTGGAGGTAAATCCTGATCCTCCGGCTTTGGTCAACAAGGGGAATGTTATCAGGGAAGGTGTTTCCGAAGAGCTTGATGAGCTTCGCAAACTTGCTTATGAGGGAAAGGATTATCTGGTCGGGATACAACAGCGGGAGATAAAAGGAACAGGTATTTCTTCATTGAAAATTGGGTTTAATAATGTTTTTGGCTATTACCTCGAAGTAACCAATGCGCATAAAGACAAGGTCCCTCCTGAATGGAACAGGAAACAGACCCTTGTTAATGCGGAACGTTATATCACGGAAGAACTAAAGGAGTATGAAGAGAAGATACTTGGCGCAGAAGAGAAGATCCTGTTGCTTGAAATAAACCTTTTCAGCGATCTGGTAAGCAGCACCGCAGAATATATTGAGCCTGTTCAGTTAAATGCAAACCTGATTGCCAGGCTTGACTGCCTGCTCTCTTTTGCAGAAGTCGCCAGGCAGAACAATTTTGTGAAACCAGAGATGAATGACTCTTACGTGTTGGATATAAAAAATGGCCGTCATCCGGTTATCGAGCACCAGCTTCCATTGGGTGAAAGTTATATCCCAAACGATGTTTATCTTGACACGGAGAAACAACAGATAATAATTCTCACAGGACCTAACATGTCGGGTAAGTCGGCATTGCTTCGCCAAACGGCTTTGATTGTAATTTTGGCACAAATGGGGTCGTTTGTTCCGGCTGATGAGGCGAAGATCGGTTTGGTAGATAAGGTATTTACGAGGGTAGGGGCCTCAGACAACATTTCTTCCGGCGAATCGACATTTATGGTAGAGATGAATGAAACCGCCAGCATTCTGAACAATATCTCAAATCGCAGTCTTATTTTGCTTGATGAGATCGGCCGTGGCACCAGCACTTACGATGGCATCTCTATTGCCTGGGCCATTGCTGAATTTCTTCATGAGCACCCATTATTCAAAGCCAAGATCTTATTTGCAACGCATTACCACGAGCTTAACGAAATGGCTGTTACACATAAACGGATCAAGAACTATCATATTTCTATTAAAGAGATCAACAACCAGATTATTTTTCTGCGGAAGCTTCAGCCCGGAGGCAGTGAGCACAGTTTCGGTATTCATGTGGCCAGGATGGCGGGTATGCCTGTATCGGTGCTGGAGAAGGCAAATGCATTGTTGCGAATATTGGAACAGTCGCATAG
>JAUXII010000100.1 GCA_030621075.1 Lentimicrobiaceae bacterium | reverse complement strand
ATTAGTGAGCTACAAATGTTAAAAGTGAATAAAATGATAATACATCAACAGAACTAAATTCGTGTGATAAAAAAACAACAATACCTTATCATAAAACAAAACTTTGTAAAGAATAATGTATTTTCTTATCATAATTGACTATCTTTGTAAAGAAAATTAGAAATACTTTACACAATGAAATCTGAAATACTTAAAAAACTACCTTTTGAACAAGATATTGAGAGTAAAATAATTCTCAAGAAATTAGCATCTGCTCATCGGGCATTGGCTGAACTAAAGGGAATTGTTTCAAGTATTCCAAATGAAAACATTTTAATCAATACCTTAGGACTTCAAGAAGCAAAAGACAGTTCTGCTATTGAAAATATAATCACAACCCACGATGACATTTTTAAAGCCGAATTAAATCTTGACGGATTCAAATCATTAAATGCTAAAGAAGTACAAAACTACATTTCTGCGCTAAAAAAAGGATTCGGATTAATCTCAAAGAACAAAATTCTGACGAACAACGACATTATTGAAATTCAATCTGAATTAGAAAAAAATAACGCGGGGTTTAGAAAAGTACCAGGAACAGCTTTGAAAAATGAAACTACAGGGGAAATTATTTATACACCACCTCAAGACTATAATACAATCCTGGAATTAATGACAAATCTTGAACGGTTTATAAATGATGAAACTTTATCGGACTTTGACCCTTTAGTAAAAATGGCAATTATCCATTATCAATTTGAGAGTATTCACCCGTTCTTTGACGGAAATGGCAGAACAGGTAGAATTATCAATGTATTATACTTGGTAATGAACGATTTATTAGACTTGCCGGTTTTATATTTAAGTCGGTATATTATTGAACACAAAGGAGAATACTATAAATTATTACAAGAAGTAAGAGAAACTGACAATTGGGAAAACTGGGTGTTATATTTAATAAATGGAGTTGAACAAATTTCGAAAGAGACAATTATTCTAATCGGTAAAATCCGGGAATTAATATTTGAATACAAAAATTTGTTAAGGGATAATTATAAATTTTACAGTCATGACTTATTGAATAATTTATTTAAACACCCATACACAAAAATTGAATTTATCGTAAATGATTTAGGGGTTTCTCGTATAACTGCTTCAAAATACCTCAATAAATTAGCAGAAGACAAATTGCTTAAAAAAGAAAAATTAGGAACAGGGAATTATTATATTAACGAAAAGCTAATTGAACTATTAACTCTTAAAAATTAAGTGCTTTGGCTAATCGAGGCGGCTGATATTGAAACAGAGCAGAAAACCCGACCGTTTCATACGGCAGAACTGTTGTAAACAAGCAGAAAAAAAACATAGGTATAATGGAAATTAATAAAATATTAAGAGAACAAATTTTTGAAATAATAAAGAATCAGATTAAGATATGAATATAGATTTGACTAAAGTCCAATATCAGACCTTATTGAAGATTATGTATTGCGGAGAATGGGTACTAAATAGTTACAAGATAAAGGAGGACAAAATTTACAAGGAGACTGATGAACTTGAACAATATATTTTTTCATTTGCAAAAAAATATGGGTTTGATAAGTGGATAGTATACAATGACGAGTCTGGAAAGTATTTTCCAACAGCTTTAATGGAGGGGGATTTACATAAGTTTATTGACAAGTATAATCAACGACAAAAAGAAATATAACTGCCAGTGCACAATAATTAGGAACCAAACCTAAGCACAATGCCCGCTATTTCTGGCGTTTCTTTACCTGTGTAATTTCAATAAAAATTTGATTTCCAATAGATAGAGTATCATAATTGGGGTAGGACAGTGTCAACATTACCGGATTATACTGTTTGAAATCAAATTGTTATCTTTGAAATTTAAACCCATCGTGACAAAGCATAAACATATCCAAAAAAATATCCTCTTGCTCCTGATGATCCTGCTGATCAGAGGATACAGTTTTGCCCTACTACCTATCTTCAATGATATCTCCGTAAATAATGACACAATAGGGATCTATCAGAAGTTTGAGATCACAGTCGATCTGACAGCCAATTATATCAATCCTTTTAACTATGATCAGGTAAATCTGCAGGGCCATTTTACCTCCCCAACCGGTAATCAGATCAATGTAGATGGTTTTTATTACCAGGACTACCTCTTCAACCCACCTGACGGAGCCCTCATCCTTAACGGATCACCCATTTGGAAAATACGATTTAGCCCTGATGAAACCGGAACATGGACCTATGAAGTTGTATGTAGTGATGAAACAGGCACAACCTATTCAGCTACCTATACTTTTGTATGCACTACCTCGCCTGACCCTGGCTTTGTACGAAACACCACAGGCAAATTTCAGGCGTTCGACAATGGAGAACCCTTCTTTGCTGTTGGAATGAACATTCCATGGAATATATATTCAAATGGGTTTTATGTATATGATGGATGGATCGACAGCCTTGCTGCTAACAATGCCAATTATATTAAAATAATCATGGCTCCCTGGTCATTTGAAATAGAATGGAACAATACCGGACTTGGAAATTACACAAATCGCCTTGATATTGCCTTCTGGCTCGATCATGTGCTGGAAAAAGCCACCGAAGAGGGTATCTATATGCAACTTTGCCCTTTGATCCATGATGCAGTATCCATTCAATCGGATAACCATTGGGCAAACAGCCCGTATAATGCGGCAAATGGAGGGCCATGCTCCAATACATGGGATTTTTATTCAAATTCTACGGCACTCTACTACTACAAAAGAAAACTTAGGTATATTAACGCCCGTTGGGGTTTTTCTTCTCACTTATCAGCCTGGGAACTGTTTACAGAAGCAGACAATTCAGGCGACTACAATAATCATAGAACAGAAATCAATAATTGGCTTGTCGAAACAGGCCAATATTGGAACGGCATAGATGAAAATGATCACCCTATTTCGGTGAGTTATGCATTTTTTGAACACGATGCTGATATGTGGAACCATTCTATCATCGACTTTACCCAGATACACCGGTACGAAACCTCCAGTGACCTGGAATTGAGTTTATACGCAGCCACTAAACAGTACCTTATTGATTTCCCTAAACCAACTATTGTTGGAGAATTTGGATTATCTCACTACTCTAATGAGGTTGCTACGTTGGATCCGAATGGTATTGCATTGCATAATTCACTCTGGGCAACATCCTTTTCCGGTTCTTTTGGGGCTGCAGTTGCCTGGCATTGGGATCAATATATTGATAGTTTGAACCTCTATTATCATTTTGCTCCCGTTAGTAGCTTTATGCATTCTACCAACCTTCTTGGTGAAGACTATGCCCCTGTTGGTGTTTTGTGTTCATCTGATGATTATCTCGATACGACAATTGAACCAAAATTCTTTGATCTTTTTACTCCGGCACCCGAAAATTATTTTACGGTTGAACGATCAGGAATTATCACTCCCCGAACCAATAACCTCTCAACCATGCTCTATGGTTATTGGTACAATTCATCCCGTAATCCTCCTCATTTTTATGTTGACTACGCCGAATCAGGGCAATTTTCGCTTGTAACCGGTGATTTTGCCCTTTTCTCAAATATAAAAATATGGATCGATGGGATAAATGTGCTCAGTCTGACCGGTCATGCCAACACAACCTATACGGTGAATGTCACACAAGGAAATCATATGATCTTTGTCGAAAATACAGGAAATTTTTATATTGAAGTTGATAAATATATCTTTGGCAATTATGCCCCTGTATGCCGTAGCTTTGCATTACATGATCCGACAAGCCTGGTTGGCTGGGTCCAAAACAGAAGATATAATTGGGAATATATTAACGCCAATGGGTACCCACCGGTACTGAGTGGCGGGCAGATGCAATTTGAAAATCTTTTAAACAGCTATTATGAAGTGGAATGGTGGAGCTGTTCCACAGGTATGCTTGATTCCGGAAGCATCCACATTGCAGACTCGGGCAACCTTTTTCTGGATGTACCTCCCCTGTTATGGGATGCAGCTTACAGAATAAATTACCTCGACTGGCAACTTACACCTGAATTCGCAGCTTCACAAACACAAATCTGTACAGGCGACACCATACAATTCACTGATTTAACATCCGGAGTGATCACTAACTGGTCCTGGCAATTTCCCGGCGGTACTCCTTCTACTTCATCACAGCAGCATCCATCGGTTATTTATAATAATCAGGGTATTTATAATGCCATACTAACTGTTATTAATGACTTTGACACGGCTATAATCACAAAAACAAACTATATTTCAGTCGATACGGTACCTGGTCTCCCGGGATATATTACCGGGGCACCCCAGGTTTGTCGTGAGGATAACAACATCACATACTCCGTATCGCCTGTTGCCGGGGCAACATCGTACCAGTGGACAATACCACCCGGCGCATCCGGGTCTGGTAGCAGCAATTCAATATCTATTTCCTACGGACAACAAGCTTCATCCGGATTTGTCACTGTTAAAGCCCTCAATGACTGTGGAACCGGGCCTGTATCATCTAAATACATTACCGTAATGCCATTGGTTGAAGAAGCCGGGCTTATTACAGGCAATGAGCTGGTGTGCCAGGGCGCCCAAGACATTATTTATTCAGTAACTACCATCCCAAATGCAACAAATTATATCTGGACATTACCTGAAGGTGCACTGGGAAACAGTACCACAAATACGATAACTGTTTCTTTTGAAGAGACAGCCTCTTCGGGACAGATTAGTGTGGCCGGGTCAAACTATTGCGGGGATGGCCCGCCTTCTTTCCTGAATATAGTGGTTGATCCCCTGCCGGTTGTGCTCGAACAGCCAACGGATACAATAATCTATGAGTTTGGAACTGCGGTAATCCAAATACTGTCATTGCCTGACCTTAATTTCCAGTGGCAACTCAGCACCGATAATGGAATATCCTGGCTTAACCTTGAAGATACTGCTTATTATTACGGAAGTAATGATCACCAACTCTATATTATTGGTGCTGAACTTTTCATGAATGGAAATCAATACCGTTGCATTGTGTCCGGTGTTTGTGAGCCTCAGGCAATCTCTAACCCCGCAACATTAACGGTTATACCTCCGGGATGGGACATTACAGAAACATCTGTTATTCACAATATCTACATCCCACTGATATCTCATCCAACCATCAACGATGAGCCAATACCTACCTACGACTATATCGGTGTCTTTTTTGAAGATGGCGACTCACTTGTTTGCGGTGGAGCTCAACAATGGAATGGTTCCACAACAACTATTATCTCTGCTTTCGGAGATGACCCCCAGACATCTGTAAAAGACGGG
>JAUXII010000178.1 GCA_030621075.1 Lentimicrobiaceae bacterium | reverse complement strand
GACTAAAGTCATGGGCTAGTCATGGGCTAATACAATGTATACATTTTACCTGGCAGGCTTTTTATCAACCCTTTGAATTCAAGATGTAACAACACTGAAGCTACTTTACCCATACTCATATTACCAGAAAGAGAGATCCAGTCGATACCTGACTTACCATTTGTTTCCAGGAGATTGATAATGGTTTCTTCATCTTCAGAAAGATCGATAAACAGCTTAGTTTGCCCGGAAGATGTCTCTTCTACCGATCGCTCCCATCCCATAATAAATTTAATATCTTCAGCAGACTCTGCCAGTGCTGCCTTATTCATTTTGATCATTCGGTTACAGCCGACAGAATATTGACCATCTATCCTTCCGGGTATTGCAAAGACCTCCCTATTGTAGGAATTTGCTATGTCGGCTGTGATCAATGCACCTCCTTTGTGGGCAGCTTCAATAACGACAACTGCGTCAGCCATTCCTGCAATGATCCTGTTTCGTTTCGGGAAATTTTCACGATCCGGAAGCGTTTCGCTAAAAAACTCTGTTATCAAACCGCCTTCTTTAACCATTTGTCCGGCAAGCTTTCTATTTAACCAGGGATATATCCTATCCAATCCATGGGCTAAAACACCGATGGTTTTGAGGCCATTAATCAAGGAAGACTTATGAGCACAGGTATCTATTCCATATGCCAACCCGCTAATTATTATAACGTTACTACCAGCTAAACCCTCACCAATTTTCTGACAGCACAGCCGGCCGTAATTCGTCGCTTTTCGTGTTCCAACAATACTCACAACACGTGGTGAATTGAGGTTAGCTATACCGCGGTAAAACAACATAAGAGGCCCATCAATACAATGAATCAACCGTTGAGGATATTCCTTGTCAAGATAAAATATTGGTTTGATCCTGCCCTTTTCAATAAATTTAATCTCCTTTTCAGCTTTTGTAAGTGCTTCATTCCTGTTGAAACCCTTTACAAGTACTGAACCAACGCCCGGAATCTTCAGCAAATTACTTTTCTTCTCTTTAAAAACCGCTTCTACACCACCACAATACGAAACCAGCTTCTTACCAATAATACTTCCCACTCCGGGTATCTGTGTTAAAGCCATACGATACAGCAGTGAGTTGTCATTTCTTTCCATTATTGTCAGGATTTTACAACTTTAAAAATAAATGATACTAAACTCCAGGGCAAGCCTCGGTGGGTAACCCTCAGATTTACATACCTCCATTATTTCTATTAATCCATTTAACTTAAAAACATTCCCCTGTGAATATGATTTTTTTTTACTTTTGGCCATTATCCAAATTTTATAAAATGATTTTACAATATATTTCATGGAATCCTGACCCGGAAATTTTCCAAATAGTTGGCATATCAATCCGCTGGTATGGATTATTATTTGCCTCGGGGTTTTTAGTAGGATATTTAATATTAAATAAGTTATTTAAAAATGAAGGGGTACCGTTAACTGAGCTTGACAGGTTAACAACCTTCATATTAATCGGAACAATAATTGGCGCAAGGTTGGGACACTGCCTTTTTTACGAACCCTTCAGGTACTTTAGTAACCCTCTTGAAATTCTTAAGATCTGGGAAGGCGGGCTTGCCAGCCATGGGGCAGCATTAGGCATATTACTGGCGCTATACTTTTATAGCCTTAAAAGCCAAAAATCTTTTCTTTGGACACTCGACAGAGTTGTAATAGTAGCAGCGTTGGCCGGTTGTTTCATTCGCATTGGCAATCTGATGAACTCAGAGATATATGGAATATACACTGAAGTGCCCTGGGCTTTCATTTTTGAAAGGGTAAGTAACATCCCACGTCATCCAACGCAAATATATGAAGCACTAGGGTACTTGATTACTTTTCTTTTTCTGTTATGGTATTACCACCGGAAGAAAGGCAAACCCGAAGAAGGTATTTTATTTGGATTATTTCTGGTCTCTGTTTTTGCGTTTCGATTTTTAACAGAAATAATAAAAGAACCACAGGTAGCTTTTGAGACCAATTATTTACTTAACATGGGCCAAGCCTTAAGTATCCCATTTATCCTCCTGGGCATTATAATGATAGCAAGGCCTAAGCTCAGAAAAAAAGATAAATTAACAATCGACAATTGACAATCGACAATCGACAATTGACAATCGACAATCCAATAGAGTTATTGCATCTGCCGAAACTGATAATCGATTATTTCATTAATCCGATCAGCTAAATTCGTTTGTTTATTCCTGCTTGCAAGTGTTGATAATTGCTGCAGTAATGCAAAGGCCCTTTGGCGGTCTTCAGTATAATATTCTGCAAAACGATCTTTCAGGCTATTATAATAAATGATATCTTCTTCAAAATTTTCTACCAGTTGGGATATTAATTGATTGGCTTTCTCAATTTGACCGGCATTGTAATAAACCTCAACAAATGGCCACATATAAACATCATAAGTGATCTTCTCATTTGGAAAAACCTCCTGGCATCTGTCAGCTACCGCCACAGCCGAATCCATCTTTTGTTCTTGAATCAATGCCTGAGATAACCTCATAAAATTTTGCCGGGGAATAGTTGCATTGCGGTAACTCTCCCTATCTACATAAACAGATGGATCGTTAAGGTTGCCCCACTGGCACTTGTTCATCAGGATATCATAGGTCGCTTCGGTTGATAATCCGCCAAGCCCATTTATATAATATTTCGCCTTTACTGGCATAAATCTATAAACAAATCCTTCCAGATGACAATATTTACCCACATCGAAAACATGATTAATGCTATTGGGGTTGGCAAAATAAACAGGGCGTTCCCAATAGTTGGTAGCCAGAAAATCAAGAAACATCAGATCGTTTTTATACAGGTAATTTGGTTTGATATTCCATTCGATAACAGATTCAATTTGACCGGCAAGGCTTTCAGGAACAATTCCGTTTTGAATGGCCTTAGCAGAATCAACAGTTAGTTTTACTTTTTTTGTCGGGAAATAATTTACCCAGTTCCCGCTCTGTAAAGGGAGTTTTGTATTTTTATTATCGCTGGCAATAAAGTCTATCACCCGTTTAAGCTCCACATTTCCTTTAATAGTCTTCTCCTCAAAATAGGGTATTATTTGATTTACCCCTTTGTTGTATTGTGCAGGTTTGAGGGTAAAAGGTAATGGTTCGGCATCATATATTTTTTTTCCAAGTTGATGTACATACCAATCGCCAGAAGCAAGCATAAAATTAACCACCCTCACATCTGTGCGAATACCCTCTACTTCCTGGGCATACCACAAAGGGAATGTATCATTATCGCCGTTTGTTATCAGTATGGCATTAGGAGCACATGAGTTCAGGTAATTGGCAGCAAAATCGCGTGCAGCGTATTTATTTGACCGGTTGTGATCATCCCACCCCTGTTGAGCCATAATACCGGGCACCAGAATCAGGCATAGTATGGTTACAAAAACAGCAGCAATTTTTCGATTTACCACCCGGGTTAAAAAGTCGGTAATAGCAATCACACCCATGCCAATCCAAATGGCATATGCATAAAACGATCCGGCATAAGCATAATCACGCTCACGTGGCTGGTAAGGATACTGATTAAGGAAAACCGTAATAGCCATACCGGTAAACAAAAACAATAATGCTACAACAGCCCAACTTTTATAGTCTTTGTTCAAAAGGTATAATAACCCAACCAAACCAAGGATTAATGGCAGTGCATAAAATTTATTTCTCGCAGGACTATGCTTGCTTGCCGGAAAATACTCCTGATCGCCAATACGCCCATTATCGAGAAAACTAATTCCACTTAACCAATTACCATGCTCTATTCCCCCATGGCCTTCAACGTCATTCTGCCGTCCGACAAAATTCCAAAGGAAATAACGCCAATACATGTGCCCAAGTTGATACTTGAAGAAAAATCGTAAATTTTC
>JAUXII010000182.1 GCA_030621075.1 Lentimicrobiaceae bacterium | reverse complement strand
GGGAATTATTCTAGCAGGGGGTTCAGGAACACGTCTCCACCCAATCACACTTTCCATTAGTAAACAGTTAATGCCGATTTATGATAAGCCAATGATTTACTATCCGCTATCAATTTTATTGATGGCAGGAATAAAGGAAATCCTGATTATTTCAACCCCCCATGATCTGCCATTATTTAAAAACCTCCTTGGAAATGGAAATCAAATTGGCTGTTCGTTCAGCTATGCTGAGCAAAAGATCCCAAATGGTATTGCACAGGCTCTTGTGATTGGTGAAGAATTTATTGGAAACGATAAAGTGGCATTGATCTTAGGTGATAATATCTTTTATGGAACAGGATTACAGCGTTTGCTCCAGGAAAATATTAACCCGGAAGGAGGTGTCGTATTTGCTTACCATGTTTCTGACCCCCACCGATATGGGGTTGTTGAATTTGATGATAACAACAATGCTATCTCAATTGAAGAAAAACCGCAGAACCCAAAATCGAATTATGCAGTTCCCGGCCTCTATTTTTATGACAATACAGTTATAAATGTTGCAAAAAATATCAAACCCAGTGCACGGGGAGAATATGAAATTACTGACGTAAATAAACACTACCTCGAACATAAGAAATTAAAAGTTGGAATTATACATAGAGGTACTGCCTGGCTCGACACGGGTACCTTTTCATCATTACTTCATGCATCACAATATGTGCAGGTAATAGAAGATCGCCAGGGCTTAAAAATTGGATGTATTGAAGAAATTGCTTACCGAATGGGTTACATTACCGGCGATCAACTTCAGGAAATTGCTAAACCATTAATTAATAGCGGTTACGGTAAGTATCTAATGGAAATAATCGATTATTAGTTATGCATTCCATTCAATATCTTCAGGAAAAGTTTAAAAATGCCCTTGATGCTCAAGAATTCAGTTACGATCCGCCTGAGTTGTACCAACCCATTGGATATACGTTGGCAATAGGGGGGAAAAGATTGCGTCCTGTGTTAATGCTTATGGGGTGTGATCTTTTTGAAGGTGATATTGAAAAGGCGATCCCAGCTGCCATCGGCCTTGAGATCTTTCATAATTTTACGCTTCTCCACGATGATATAATGGATAAAGCCCCTATTCGAAGAGGGAAGCCCAGTGTATACAAAAAATGGAATACCAACATCGCTATTCTGTCGGGCGATACCATGTTTGCTATTGCTTACAATTATGTTGCTGAAACAGAAAAAGAGTTACTCCCTGATGTCTTAAAGGTCTTTACCCAAACGGCTAAAGAGGTATGTGAAGGCCAACAATACGATCTTAATTATGAAGTACAAGCGCATGTTTCTCTTAACGATTACATGAATATGATCCGTTTGAAAACAGCCGTCCTGTTTGCTGCCAGTTTAAAAATAGGAGCAATTATCGCTGGTGCTGATGCTAATGATATCCGAAATTTATACCTTTTTGGAGAAAATACAGGTATGGCCTTTCAGTTACGTGACGACCTGCTTGATGTTTATGGTATTGAAGAAAAATTCGGAAAAAAAACAGGGGGTGACATTTTGGCCAATAAGAGAACTTTTTTGTATCTCAAAGCATTCGAATTGGCAGAAGGGGCCACCCGTGATAAACTTAAATCATGCTTCATTACAAATAAATACAATAGGGAAACAAAGATTAAAGAAGTTATCGAAATATATAACCAGTTAGGCGTAAAGGCATCTGCTGAAAATGAGATGGATAAGTATTATCAAAAAGCCATGGAGCACCTTGATAAAGTTAAGGTAGAGAAAAAACGAAAACAGGAATTAATAAGGCTGGCGAAAACAATTGCCATCAGGGATTATTGATGTAACTGTTTTTTTTAAGTTCCTCAAGTTGATCATGTAACTTTCCCCAGGTTTCCATTACCCTTTCCAGTTGAAGCTTATATGCTGCGTACTCCTCAAAAATGTCACCTGTATTAAGCTTATCTTTATATATTTCAGGTTCAGCGAGGTAATTGTTGATGGATTTAATTTTGTTCTCAATGGTTTCAATTTCTGACTCACATTTCATAATCCTGGTGGTCAACCTACGATGATCTTTCTCAAACTGTTTTTTCTGCTGATACTGCAATTTGCTTTGAGAAAGACTGTTTTTTACCTGACGATTATCATTTTGTGAAGATTTCTCAAGTTCTTTTAATGAATTGAGTTTTCTTGACTCCATAAAATCATAAATATCCCCAATATATTGTCTGATACCTTGCTTTTTAAACTCGAAGACCTTATTTGTTAAGCCTTGTAGGAAATCCCGGTCATGCGATACAACGATCAATGTACCATCATATTTTAACAGGGCATTTTTCAAAATATCCTTCGAATGCATATCCAGGTGATTTGTTGGTTCATCTAAAACGAGCAAATTTACCGGAGTTAGTAAAAGCCTTGCAATGGCTAAACGCGACTTCTCACCACCCGACAGCACTTTTACTTTTTTGTCAATCGAATCGCCACTAAATAAAAAGCTACCCAAAACACCTCTGACTTTTGTTCTCATATCTCCGACAGCAACATCATCAATGGTTTGAAACACCGTTTTATCCGGGTCTAACATTTCAGCCTGATTCTGGGCAAAATAACCTATTGATAATTTATATCCGGGTTTTGCCACTCCCGAATGATCAATATCACCAACGATAATTCGAGCCAGTGTTGTTTTACCTTCTCCATTTTTACCAACAAAAGCAACAAAATCATTTCTAACAATAGCAAAGTCAAGATCTTTTAATACCTGGTTATGCCCATACCATTTTGATAATTTTTGCGCTTCAAAAATCACCTTTCCTGACCGGGGTGCGGAGGGGAATGAAAAATGCATAGCCGACTTGTCCACTTCATCCACTTCTATTCTGTCCAGCTTTTTCAGCATTTTAACCCGCGATTGCACCTGGCTTGCTTTGGTATTTTTGTATCGGAATCGTTCAATAAATCGCTCAACCTGTGCAATTTGCCTTTGTTGATTACTGAATGTTGCTAATTGTTTCTCCCGTTGCTGCTCTCTAAGAAGAACATATCCTGAATAATTTTCCTTATAATCATAAATCTCACCCAGCGAAACCTCTATGGTCCGGTTAGTCACATTATCCAGGAGTGCCCTGTCGTGAGATACCAGAATAATAGCACCGGCATACCCGGAAAGAAAATTTTCGAGCCACTGTATCGATTCAATGTCAAGGTGGTTAGTCGGCTCATCCAACAGGAGAAGTTCCGGCCTGGTAAGTAATATCTTGGCCAGTTCAACGCGCATCTGCCATCCTCCACTAAACTCATTTAAGGGTTGATTAAACTGTTCAGGTTGAAAACCAAGTCCTATAAGCACCTTCTCTGTTTCAGCCTCCTTCATATGGCCCCCTATCATTTCATATCTTTCATTTGCACGAATCAGTTTCTCAACAAGTTTAGTATATTTTGACGTAGTATAATCGCTCAGGTTGGCAATTTCCTCTGTATGAGACTGGATATCCTTTTCTATCTTAATTGCATCAGCAAATGCTTTAAGTGCCTCTTGAAAGACACTTTCTGTGCTTATTATCTGTATTTCCTGAGGAAGGTATCCTACTTTCTTTCCCGATGGGATCACGACAGTGCCATTATGTGGTTCCATCTCACCCTTAATGATCTTCAGAAGTGTGGTTTTACCAGCCCCATTTCTTCCAACAAGGCCAATCCTGTCACGTCTGTTAATGAGGAACGATATATCCTCAAAAAGACAGGAACCTGTGAAATGGATTGAGATATTATTTATGGAAAACATTACAGTTCCACTTATTTATTGGAGGACAAAAGTAATGAGAAATAATCAATAAAAAAGGGG
>JAUXII010000327.1 GCA_030621075.1 Lentimicrobiaceae bacterium | reverse complement strand
ATAAAACGGATATTCGCCTCTTACGGTTGAAATCCCATTTACAAGGACACCCGGCTTGATCTTCAGGGTATGAATTCCTTCTTTGAGAACCGGAAAAGTAACAGGTACCTCAAAAGCTCCAATGAATTCTTCATCTACATATACCCAAACATCTGTTATATTATGAGATAATGATCCTTCTATGAAAGCGATTTCAGGATTAGAAACCAACTGAACTGAATCAACATGTATGTATGTCGGGATTAAATCACTTTCACTTTTATTGCAGGAAGATAAAATCAATAAGGGTAAAAGAAGAAGCAGAAAAAAAACTTCTTTGAACAGTTTAATAATAAAGTATTCTTTTACCATAACCAAAAAAAATCAACGTACTTTCAAAGTTAATATTGTAATTTTCAAGGGCAAATTTATAAAAATCACAACAACAAAAATTATTAAACTAAATTATTTGGAGTTATCTTGATTTTATCCATGATCTGGTGGGCGATATTCAAAGCTTCATAACCATCAAATATGGTGATAGATGGAGTTTTATCTTTGGTAATTGCATCAGCAAAGCTTTCTAATTCGCACTTTATTGCATTATGCGGCTTTATATCAGGTTTCTCAAGTAATATTTCTTTGGAGCCCTTTCCATTCCCCAGATCAATAATTAACGATAACGGGTCAGCGTTTGCAGGATCCACATCCTTTATTCTTACAATCTCCACTTTTTGTTCAAGAAAATCAACAGAGATATAGGCATCACGTTGAAAAAACCTGGACTTCCTCATACTTTTCATTGATATCCTACTCGCAGTCAGATTTGCTACACACCCATTGTCAAATTCAATCCGGGCATTAGCAATGTCAGGAGTATCACTGACAATTTGGGCACCACTGGCACTGATCTTTTTCACTGATGAGTTTACCACACTCAAAACAATATCAATGTCGTGGATCATAAGGTCAAGTACAACAGGCACATCTGTCCCTCGTGGATTAAACAGCCCAAGCCTATGGGTTTCAATGAACATCGGATGGTTGATAACCGGCTCAGCTACCATAAAAGCAGGGTTAAATCGCTCAACATGGCCCACCTGGACTTTAGCATTTGCTTCTTCTGCAATCTTTAACAGCTCACTCGCTTCTTCAGGAGATGCAACAATTGGTTTTTCTATAAATACATGTTTTGATTTCTTTAACGCTGAAGCTGCACACTCAAAATGAGAGACTGTAGGTGTGACGATGTCTACAACATCAACGGAATTTATCAAATCATCAACATTAGCAAAATTCATTACACCAAATTCTGATTTGACCTTTTCTGTGATATTGTAGTCCGTGTCATAAAATCCGACCAAGCGATATTGCTCAATATCACGTATACATTTTATATGAATCTTCCCCAGGTGCCCTGCACCTAAAACACCTATTTTTAACATATCATTTTTTTTTAGCAAAAGTACTTTATTTAGGTTGCGAAATTATTACTTTAGCACGAAATAAAAAAATTGTTTAAACAGATATGATTATTTCTTTGCTGTGATTGATTCATACAAACATAAAGGACTCAGAAAACAACTTATTAACGAGATCAGGAGAAAAGGAATCAGTGATGAAGGTGTTCTCAAGGCCATGGAAGCTGTTCCCAGGCATTTTTTCTTTGACTCTTCTTTTTTGAAATTTGCGTATGATGATCAACCATTTCCTATTGGGTCAGGTCAAACAATTTCACAACCTTACACTGTTGCGTTTCAAACCGAGCTGTTAAACGTAAAAAAAGGCGACAAAGTGTTGGAAATAGGCACCGGATCAGGTTATCAGGCTTGTATTTTGGCCAGTATGGGGGCAAAAGTATTCACTATTGAACGAATCAAAAGCTTATACATAAAGGCTAAAGCTCTTCTACCCGAAATGCAATGCAACAGTATTAAAGTATTTTACGGCGATGGGTATAAAGGCCTGCCTACTTATGCTCCTTTCGATAAAATAATTGTTACAGCAGCCGCACCGTTAATCCCTGAAGCATTGGTTGAACAGTTAAAAATTGGTGGTTACCTGGTAAT
>JAUXII010000038.1 GCA_030621075.1 Lentimicrobiaceae bacterium | reverse complement strand
AGAATGATTGAATGCTACAATGCGAGAATAAAAATAATACACAAAATGAAAAAACCTAATATTGTAATATTCAAGCCATATATCATCAAAGATTTAATGATCATGGAATATTTAAGCATTGCAGCATTATAGCATTACAGCATTATAAATAAGTTTGAAAGTAGAACCATTTTTTCAGGACGAGATGGAATCACATAGCAAAACATTACTCCAACATATCAATTTCCCGGTCGATCTCCGGAAGCTGAATGAAGAACAATTGCCGGCCCTGTCTGAAGAGATCAGGCAGTTAATTATTGATATGGTTTCGATCAATCCGGGCCATCTTGGTGCCAGCCTTGGCGCAGTGGAACTGGCAGTAGCTATCCATTATGTTTTTAATACACCATTTGATAAGTTGATCTGGGATGTTGGTCATCAGGCCTATGCTCATAAGATCCTGACCGGAAGAAAAGATGCTTTTCTTACCAATAGAAGGCATCATGGAATAAGTGGATTTCCCAAAATGTCGGAGAGTGAATATGATGCCTTTGGCGTAGGGCATTCATCTACATCTATTTCTGCCGCTTTGGGTATGGCAGTTGCTGCCAGCCTGAATAAGGAAGACGAACGGCAACATATTGCTGTTATTGGGGATGGGGCTATGACAGGTGGAATGGCCATGGAGGCGTTGAATAATGCCGGGGTTTCTGAATCAAATTTGCTGGTTATCCTTAATGATAATGGTATAGCCATTGATAAAAGTGCAGGGGCTTTTAGTGAATACCTGATTGATATTGTAACATCAAAAACCTATAATAAGCTCAAAGATAAAGTATGGATATTGATGGGTGGAAGAACCAAATATGGAGAAAATTCACGCGCAATCGTAAAGCAAATCGGAAATGCCGTCAAATCAACTATCCTTAAAAAATCAAACCTGTTTGAAGCCTTTAATTTCAGGTATTTTGGGCCTGTTGACGGCCATGATGTGGTTCGGTTGACAAAGATACTAAGCGATTTAAAGAATATTAAAGGGCCAAAATTATTACATGTTATCACCGTTAAGGGAAAAGGTTTTAAGCAAGCTGAGAAAGACCAGATTACATTCCATGCACCTGGAGCATTTGATAAAAAAACAGGGAAGATTATTGAAGATCCCTGTGAACATAACCCCCCTCCAAAATACCAAATAGTTTTTGGTAAAACAATTGTTGAACTTGCAAAAAATAATAGCCGGATTGTTGGAATTACACCAGCCATGCCAACAGGAAGCTCCTTGAACATAATGATGGCTCAAATTCCTGATAGAGCTTTTGATGTGGGGATTGCCGAACAGCATGCTGTTAGCTTCGCAGCCGGATTGGCAGTAGCAGGAATGATACCCTTCTGTAATATTTATTCAACCTTTATGCAGCGGGCTTATGATCAGATTATCCACGATGTTGCTTTGCAGAATTTACATGTCGTTTTTTGCGTCGACCGTGGAGGATTGGTAGGAGAGGATGGGCCAACACATCATGGTGCTTTTGATTTGGCATACCTGAGATCTGTTCCAAATATGACGGTAGCTGCTCCTATTAATGAAGAGGAACTGAGAAACCTGATGTACACAGCCCAGTTGAATGTAACCGGGCCAGTGGCTATTCGATATCCCCGTGGAAGAGGAATAAATGCAGAATGGGAAACGCCATTTCGTGAATTTACTATTGGAAAAGGACAATTAATAAAAGAAGGCGATGATATAGCTGTTTTGTCAATCGGACATGTAGGCAATTCGGTAATTGAGGCATGTAAAGAACTGGATGACCAGGGCATCAGCGTTGCTCACTATGATATGCGTTTTCTGAAGCCTATCGATGAAGAACTCCTTGCAACTGTATTTAGTAAATTTAAAAAGATCATAACCGTAGAAGATGGTACTATTGTTGGAGGGCTGGGAAGCGCAGTGCTGGAATTTATGGCAGATCATCATTATATTGCACAGGTAAAACGATTGGGAATTCCCGACAAGTTTATTGAACAGGGCACAATCGCGGAATTGCATGCCGAATGTGGGTATGACGTAGCCGGGATAGTGAAAGCAGTGAAAAAAATCTAAGAAAAAGCGTGCAGAAAAACGTTACCATATTATTTTTTATATCCCTTCTTTTCTTTCCTTTTATTACATGGTCCCAGACCTCCTCATTGCATAGGGCAGATGAATTCAATTTGAATAATGAGAATAGTAGAGTCACTTTACCTGCTATTATTGTTCAGAATATTCCGGTGACCATTTCCTTTGAACTGACGGACAGTGAAATGTTAGCTGGTAAGGAGGTCGTTGAACTCGGTTTTTTGGTTAACGGGGAGGTAAAAACCTGTATGTTGAAAAATGGTCGTGCATCTTTTTCGTATACTTTTTCATCCAGGCAGGAAATTAGCATTGTTGCCGGTGATTTTTTATTTGAAAAAGAAGTTAACCCCATACCTCTCTGGATGTCAGTTCTTCCTCCATTGATTGCCATCTTGATTGCCTTGATCTTTAAAGAAGTATTCACAGCTCTTTTTTTAGGGCTGTTGGTTGGAACATCGGTCATCTCGTTTTACCAGGGGAATTCTGTTTTTATTGCTTTAGGAAAAGGCATACTTACCATTGTTGATACGTATATTCTTCAGTCGTTGATGGACACCGGACATCTATCCATTATTATTTTTTCTATGATGATTGGAGCTATGGTTAGTCTAATCACTCGAAACGGAGGAATGAAAGGAGTTGTCAATATATTATCGAGGTATGCTAAAAGTCCCCGTTCCGGGCAATTTATCACCTGGTTACTCGGGATATTTATTTTTTTTGACGATTATGCTAATACCCTTGTTGTTGGTAATACTATGCGCCCGGTTACTGATAAACTGAAGATATCAAGAGAGAAACTGAGTTATATTGTCGACTCAACTGCTGCACCCATTGCTGCTATTGCGTTTGTAACTACATGGATAGGTGCTGAATTAAGTTATATCCAGGATGGGATCAATACCCTGGGGTTAACGGAAAGTGCATACAGTGTTTTTATCCACTCGTTAGGGTATGCGTTTTATCCGATACTTGCTTTGTTATTTATTTTGATCCTGGTTTATTTGAAAAGGGATTTTGGACCGATGGCGTCAGCTGAAGCAAAAGCCAGAAAAGGAGAGTCGGGACAAATACAAAATGACACCCATTCTTTTTCTGACAATCTGGGTGAAATGGAAATATCTGAAGATATTAAAGCACGGTGGTTTAATGCTGTAATTCCTGTTTTAGTTGTAGTTTCCGGAACAATTATTGGGCTAATCAGCACCGGGTTGCAAGAGGTAGGTTGGGAAACCGATATTGGTTTTATGAAGAATATTTCTCAGATTATTGGGAATGCTGATTCGTATAAGGCCCTGCTCTGGTCGTCACTGGCTGGAACCCTTGTTGCCCTTGTTTTGACTATATCGCAACGGGTACTTACTTTAAAGGATAGCATTGATAGCCTGGTTAAGGGTTTTAAAACGATGCTTACAGCGATTCTGATCCTTGTGTTGGCATGGTCAATCGCCTTAATAACGCAACATTTACATACTGCAGAGTTTATTTCAAAAATTTTAGTTGACTTCAGGATGTCCCCATTCCTTATTCCTTCGATAACTTTTATTCTGGCTGCTTTTGTTGCTTTTTCTACAGGGTCATCCTGGGGGACCATGGCTATTTTATATCCGCTGGTTCTTCCTTCTTGTTGGCTGTTAACTCAACAATTTGGACTTGAGTATGATGAATCGATGAGAATATTCTATATAGTTGTTTCAAGTGTTTTAGCAGGGTCGGTACTTGGCGATCACTGTTCGCCAATTTCTGACACTACTATTTTGAGTTCATTGGCTTGCTCATGTAATCATATTGAGCATGTGAGGACTCAATTGCCTTATGCATTAACTGTTGGCGCCGTTTCTATTTTGTTAGGTACACTTCCAGCGGCGTATGGAATATCTCCCTGGATACTGTTTCCTGCCGGTTTGTTAGTATTATACCTGGTGGTAGTTGTGTTCGGAAAAAAATTGAAACATAACCATTCAATTGAACCACATTAACTAATGACTTATATCGAAGTAATAGTCTTGATTGTCGCCGGCCTTTTGGTAGGCTTTATTAATACACTGGCAGGAGGTGGCTCAATCATTTCACTTTCCATATTAATGTTCCTTGGATTGCCTGCTAACGTGGCTAACGGAACCAACCGTATTGCCATTTTTATTCAGAATATTGCAGCAGTAGGAAGTTTCAAACAACAAAAGGTGCTTGATTACAAAAAAGGATTCTGGCTTGCTATTCCTGCTGCTATCGGATCTGTTATTGGAGCATGGATTGCTGTTGATTTGAACGAGGAGGTTATTGAAAAAGCAATTGCTGTTGTTATGCTGATCATGATGTTTGTTATCCTTTATAAACCTCAACGCTGGTTGGTTGGAAAAAGGGAATTACAGGAAAAGAAAGTAAGTGTTTGGCAAATGATCCTGTTTTTTGTTATTGGTATCTATGGTGGTTTTCTACACATGGGCGTGGGCTATGCATTGTTAGCCGGAATTGTGTTGGGAGCGGGCTATGATCTGGTTAAAGCCAATGCCATTAAAGTGCTTATTATCCTCATCTGGACACCAGTCACATTACTTATTTTTATTTTCAACGATCAGGTTAATTTTGCGTATGGCTTAATATTGTCTGTGGGGAATTTCCTTGGGGCACTTATTGCCTCCAGGATGGCGGTTAAAAAAGGAGCAAGTTTTGTACGGTGGGTGATAATTATTGTCATCCTTTTAACTGCAGCTCATGTTTTTGAGATTATTGATATTAAAGAATCGCTTGGGTCAATAATAAGATAAAGAGTTTTACTTATTATTGGTCACGGTATTCAAGAATGTCGTTATTTACATAGTCAAGTTGAGTGCCTGCCATTTGAAACATCTCTTCCGATTCCTGTGCAGCATGATATTTGTGTTCGCAAACAACCCGTTCAATTCCACAATTAATAATGAGCATAGCACATGTACGGCAAGGTGTCATCTTGCAATAGAGCGTTCCCCCTTGCAATGAAATACCCAACCGGGCAGCCTGGCAGATGGCATTCTGTTCAGCATGAACGGTCCTGACACAATGCTGACTAATTGTTCCGTCATCATGGATCACTTTTTTCATCAGGTGGCCTACGTCGTCGCAATGTGGCAGTCCTACAGGTGATCCAACATATCCCGTAACCAATAACTGACGGTCACGGGCAATCACACAACCACTTCTGCCACGATCGCAAGTAGCCCTTTTGGCAATCGTTCTGGTTACATCCATGAAATACTCATCCCATGTAGGACGGGCATATTTTTTTTTCTTATCCTCACCCATTGAATTTGATAATTTGATTTATGGTTTTTTTTATTTCGTTATTTAGATCTCTCCTGGAGCCATTATTATAAAAAGTATAATCAGCCATCTGAATGCACTTTTTCAGGTTCTGCTTGTTAGGGTCTGTTGAGGTCATCTCTCTTAGTTCATTATCAAGAAATGTGTCAAAGTCAATATCATCTGTTTCAGAGTTTCTGATTTTGATGCGTTCATAACGTACTTCCGGGTCAGCATCAGCAGCAAAAAGATAGAAATTACTTTTTCCTTTAAGAGAAAGTACTTCGCCCGGGGTACGAATGCTTTCTATAACGCAATTTCTTCCTGATTCTTGGGCTTTTTTAAAGAGTTCATCAATAATATACGCAGGTGAGTGAGCAGCTCTCAATTCGTTGGCCACAGAAGTTAAGGTATCGCGGTTTACAGTCTCTCCTCTTCTATTAATTTCTTCGCTTAAAAATGCGCGAACAGAAAAATGTGAGAACCCAAATTTAGAAACCAGGAAATCCACGATGGTTCCTTTACCTGCCCCCAATGTTCCGGTAATGCCAATGATCAGCATAATTGTTGTGCTATATTAATTTTAATTCATCTACCCATTTACTATCTACCGGGATTGGTTTAAATGAAATGATTTTTTCAAGCAACCTGTTCTCATCGCTGTCAATAATTATGTTGTTACGGTGTTCATGGCGCAGGAAACGTTCATTCACACTATGATCAAGAAAGCTGATCAGGTGATCAAAATAACCATTCACATTAAAGATGGCACAGGGCTTATTAATGATCTCCAGTTGGGCCCATGTAAAAACTTCTGCCAGCTCGTCAAGTGTTCCAAAACCACCCGGCATGGCAATAAACGCATTTGAAAGGCTTGCCATCAATAATTTACGCTCATGCATTGAATCAACGATATGCAATTTAGTTAGGTTTTGATGAGCGATTTCTTTTTCAACAAGCATTCCCGGCATAACACCTTCAACACTTCCTCCAAAAGTTAACACCGTATCTGCCAGCACTTTCATAAGGCCGATATTGGCCCCACCGTAAACAAGCGTTATGTTATTTTCTGCTAACAATTTCCCCAGTGCAAACGCTTTTTGTTGATACACCTTCTCTATGCCCATGCTGGAGCCACAAAACACACAAATACTTTCCATTATTGATCCAATTTTTTTTAGGAAACAAAAGTAGGAAAAAATTACAAAGGAATCAGGAAACGGGAATCGGGAAACGGGAATCGGGAATCAGGAAACGGGATGACAGGAAGCTATTATGACTAGCCCCGGACTATTATGACTAGCCCCGGACTTCAGTCCGGGGGGGTATCGTTAACCGGTTAATTCCATACCTTTGTGGAATAGATGTTGAAATTTTTAGTTACCTACACACAATTTTTATTTTTTGCCAACCCACAGAATTAATTGTATTTTTGAATGATAAAGGAAAAAGAGACTTGATAAATGGCAATATTTCAAAAATCGGTAATAAAGAAACACCTTAGCAATCTTGACAAAGAGCAAGTTGAAAAGGCTTATCAAAAATTCAAAGAAAACTACAGCCCCTCCAAGATTGAAAAAATCAAACAACTTAAAGAAGAAGAATACCAGGACGGGTTTTTTAGAGATTTATTTGTTGATGTTTTTGGTTACACGTTGAAACCCGATGATAATTACAATCTGGCAAGGGAATTCAAAAATCAAGCTGACGGAAGAAAAGCAGATGGGGCAATTATTAACAACAACGGGGTTAACCCCATCGCATTGGCAGTAATAGAACTAAAATCGACCAAAACCAAAGATTTTAAAAGTGTAACTGAACAAGCATTTGGATACAAAAACAACCAGCCGGAATGTAAATATGTAATTATTTCTAATTTTCAGAGGCTTCGCTTTTATGTTGATTATGCTAACGAATACGAGGAGTTTGATTTA
>JAUXII010000005.1 GCA_030621075.1 Lentimicrobiaceae bacterium | reverse complement strand
TAAATCAAATCTATAAGCCGAATTGATCCTGACTGCTAAGCGTATCGGGGCCTACAGGGCTATATTTCCCAAAGCTTGCTGAGAGGACGTTAATTTGTTGATAAAAAATAATTTTTTTCTGGCAAGAAGAATTTTTTTTATTGACTTTCTTGTTAATTTTACCCGAAGCCTTGATAGCTTTGGGATTGATAAAAAGGAAAAAAAAATCACTTTTTTTAGAAAAGGATAAGAAAATTTATTTACTACCATATTATACTTTTTTAAGTCAGTCGATTAAGTCGTTTTTAATAAAGATTGTTAATAAAAGATTTTGCTAATAAACTATACCTGTTGTATCTTGGTCCTATAAAAATTATTACATTCCCACTTTTATAATAATTTGATTATCAGATAAATAATTGTCACATGCTAACCATCTTGTGATTTTTTTATGGAGCAGAATTTATTCACAGGCGCAGAAAATAAGATTCAACAAAAGGAAAAGGATTTTTATAAGGAGATCCTGGAAAAGAGAAATCGTCCAGGTCTTGAGATAGATACAGAAGTTACTATGCGAGGGTTTGAAGAAGTTGTGGTTGTTGAACCAAAAGAAATTTTAAAGAAGGAAGAATTAAAGAGCTACCCACTGGATCAAATCCATGAAAAGGCTACGGAATATTTTAAAGGCGATAGTCTGGCAGCTAGCGTATGGATCAATAAATATGCCTTGAAAGATAGCAGTGGCAATATTTATGAGTTGACCCCCGATGATATGCACCGCAGGCTTGCAAAAGAGATTGCAAGGATCGAAAAAAAATTTCCTGAACCATTAAGCGAAGAGACCATTTATGGGTTGCTAAAGGACTTTAAATATATTATTCCACAGGGTAGCCCAATGGCTGGCATCGGAAATGACTTCCAGGTTTCATCATTGTCAAATTGTTTTGTTATTGGCCACGATAAAGCCGGAGATTCATATGGAGGCATAATGAAGATTGACCAGGAGCAAGTTCAATTGATGAAACGCAGGGGAGGTGTTGGGCATGACTTATCCCATATTCGTCCAGGAGGAAGCAAGGTTAAAAACAGTGCGCTAACATCAACCGGCATTGTTCCTTTTATGGAACGCTATTCCAATTCAACCCGTGAAGTAGCACAAGACGGCCGTCGTGGTGCATTAATGTTGAGTATTTCGATAAAGCATCCCGATTCAGAAAATTTCATTGATGCTAAAATGGAACAGGGAAAGGTTACAGGTGCAAATATCTCTGTTAAACTAGATGATGAGTTTCTGAAGGCCGTGAAGAATAACAAGCCCTATATTCAGCAGTTCCCCATTAACGCTGAATACCCAACCGTTGTAAAAGAAATTAATGCCCGGAAATTATGGGATAAGATCATCCATAATGCCTGGAGTTCTGCCGAACCGGGAGTCTTGTTCTGGGATACCGTCATCCGTGAATCAATCCCTGACTGCTACTCGGATATGGGCTTCACTACTGTCTCTACAAATCCATGTGGCGAAATTCCTCTTTGCCCGTACGACAGTTGTAGGCTGTTGGCTATTAACTTGTTTAGTTATGTTGAAAATCCGTTCACCGAAAAAGCCAGCTTTAACTCAGCTTTGTTTACCAGGCACGCCCACTATGCCCAACGGATTATGGATGATATTATCGATCTCGAGATTGAAAAGGTCGATAATGTTTTGAAAAAAATTGCTGCTGACCCCGAAGATGATGAAATAAAAAATACGGAAAAGAATCTTTGGAAAAATATCAGGGAAAAAAGTGTCCAGGGAAGACGAACCGGTATAGGAATAACAGCAGAAGGCGATATGCTCACAGCACTCGGAACACAATATGGATCTGAAAATGCTATTAATTTTTCTGTTGAGGTTCATAAACTTCTGGCAATTGAAGTTTATCGATCGTCAGTTGAACTGGCCCGGCAAAGAGGAGCATTCGAAATTTTTGATATTGAAAGAGAACGGAATAACCCTTTCATCAATCGACTAAAAAAAGCAGCTCCAATGGTGTATGAAAATATGGAGAAGTATGGGCGGCGTAACATTGCCATGCTTACCATTGCCCCAACTGGAAGTGTTAGTATTTGTACACAAACATCCTCAGGAATCGAACCTGTTTTCCAGGTGAGTTATAAAAGGAGAAGAAAAGTAAATCCGAATGATAAATCAGTGCGAATTGATTATGTCGATGATATTGGTGATTCGTGGGAAGAGCATCGGGTATTTCATCACAAATTCTTAACCTGGGCAGAGATAAACGGGTACAATAAGGAAGAAGTTTTGAAAATGAATGATGATGAGGTAAAAAAAATAATTGTTAAATCGCCTTATCACAAAGCAACTGCCAATGATATAAATTGGGTTAACAAAGTCCGTATGCAGGGAGCAATCCAAAAATGGGTCGATCATTCGATCAGTGTAACAGTGAATGTACCAAATGATATCTCTGAAGAACGGATCAGTGAAATCTACCGAACAGCATGGGAGTCGGGCTGTAAGGGAATGACAATCTACCGCGAAGGATCCCGGGCTGGTGTTCTCATTGCAAATGACGATAAAAATAATGATGACAATGAATTTAAAGAGACCACTGCACCCAAGCGACCCAAAAGATTAAAAGCAGAGGTTGTTCGTTTTCAAAATGATTATGAAAAATGGGTTGCTGTTGTCGGACTCCTGAATGGCCGTCCGTATGAAATATTCACCGGAAAAGCTGATGGTTTTTTTCTTCCTAACTGGGTTACCAAGGGAAGCGTTGTGCGGGTAAAAAAGGAAGATCAAAATAGAGGAAGGTATGATTTTCAGTTTGAGGATAAGGAAGGGTATAAAATGATTTTTGAAGGCTTATCCAGGCAATTTAATAAAGAATACTGGAATTATGCCAAACTCATATCCGGGATTCTTCGTCATGGTATGCCATTACCATATGTTGTTGAGTTGGTCTCAAATCTTGGATTGGATAGTGATTCAATTAATACATGGAAGAATGGGGTGATCAGAACGCTTAAAAAGTTTATCCCTGATGGTACATCTGCTGCCAAAGAAAAGAAATGTCCGTCATGTGGCGATGAAAATTGCCTGGCCTACAAAGAGGGATGCCTTTCCTGCTCGAGCTGTGGTTATTCCAAATGTGAATAACAAGCAACAATCAAAAATGTAATTTGTGATAATTAAATGTCTGATTATTGCGAAAAGCAATAATTTTCCTGGCAATAACGATAAAGATATCTAAGTGTCTCTCAAGAAGCCAGGCAAATGCTTCTTTTTTTTCATTGCATGCATCTGCAAATATGGCCAGTAACTTATAGTCGTGTTTCACTAACCACGTTTGAGCTTTGACCTTGTTATCGATGGCGTTGTCGAGAGCGGCTAAATGAGGGTAACCGTTTGTTAGCAGCCACTTCGATGCATCTTCACTGCCACGAATAGCTTTCGATAAAGCAGCCAACTCAGGATACCCGTTATTAAGCAGCCAGTCAAATATCTTTTCATTTCCACTAATGGTTTCCCCAAAAGCTATAAGAATTTTCGGAGGATAATCATGCATGTCCCAAAGGTATAAAAAAAAATGGAGAGAGGAACTGTGAATCAGGGAAAATATTCCTGTTCATTTTTTCATGCTGTTTTTGTATATTTGCATGAAGAAATTTATGTCGGTTTGACTCAGTTAATCAAATTACATGCCCTCCCTTAAAGAAATTAGTAAACCGGTTGAACAACACCTTAAAGCGTTTAATAGGAAGTTTAGGGTGGCTATGAAAAGCAAAGTCCCGTTGCTGAATATAATTACCAGGTATATCCTAAAGCGAAAAGGAAAACAGATCAGGCCTCTCTTTGTTTTTTTAAGCGCAGAAGTTTGCGGAGGAACTACCGAATCGTCTTTTACCGGTGCCTCATTGATCGAACTACTGCATACTGCTACCCTGGTACATGATGATGTGGTTGATGACTCGTTTCATAGAAGGGGCCTGTTTTCTGTTAACGCATTGTGGAAAAATAAGATTGCCGTACTGGCAGGTGATTACCTCTTGTCAAAAGGCCTGCTGATTGCTATCAAAAATAACGAGTTTAATCTCCTCAGGATCGTTTCAGAGGCTACACGGGAAATGAGTGAAGGTGAAT
This sequence comes from Lentimicrobiaceae bacterium, assembly GCA_030621075.1. The sequence continues at coordinate 8,785 of JAUXII010000005.1, read as the reverse complement.
TGCTACAACTTGAAAAAGCCAGAAAATTAGATATTTCGGAAGAGATATATTTTGAGATCATACGCAAAAAGACAGCTTCTCTAATTGCCTCCTGCTGTGCCATAGGAGCTGCTTCTGCCGGAGCTGATCAGCAAATGGTAAGGCAGATGCATGCTTTTGGCCAGGCAATAGGCATTGCTTTTCAGATAAAAGATGACCTGATGGATTTTGATTCGAATAGCCTAACTGGAAAGCCTAAAGGGTTGGATATCAAGGAGAAAAAAATGACTTTGCCATTAATATATATGCTTGGAGAGTTAGATTATTTGCAACGGCGAAAAATCATTCATTCAATCAAACACAACCGCAATAACCAGGTAAAAATAAAAAAACTGATTGAGCAAGTTAAAAAAAGTGGTGGTATTGATTATGCTGAGAGAAAGATGGTTGAGTATCAGCGAAAAGCAATTAATATTTTGTCGGTTTTCCCCGATAGTGATGCAAAAATGGCACTAGAGGGGCTCATTAGGTTCACTATCGAACGTGAGAAGTAACATTTAATAAGCTCCTGTTTTGAGATAGGGTATTCCCGATATTAACAAAACTTTTTCATTTTTTATTTCTTATTTGTTATTCCTCATTAATATTCCTCATTGAATATTTCTAATTTATCATTTCGGATAAATCAACGATGCAAGAGGGTGCCGCCCTTACCTTGTTCCGGATGTTAATCCTTAAGCCCAGGGTTTCGTTTCACTACACCCTGTGCTATTGCTTTACGGGGCGTTGCCCCTCGATCTGTCAGGTATAGAAACTGTTGCAAGAATTATAAATTTAAAATCAAGAATGAGGAATCAAGAATGAGGAATAACCAATAAAAAATAAAAAATTACTAAGTACACCACCATCGAACGTGAAAGATAACACTAATTTGCTTTCTTCAGGGTGAAGGTAATAGTAGTCCCTTCTCCTAAATTACTCCGAATATTAAGCGATTGATTGTGGGCATCGATGATATGTTTAACAATAGACAACCCTAATCCAGTTCCATTCTGATCACGTGAACGACCTTCATTGGTTCGATAAAAGCGCTCAAAAAGGCGATGTATGTTTTTTCTCTCCACGCCCATCCCATTATCCGTGATCTCGACAAGAATATTTTCACCCATATCAAGAAAACTTATCCTGGTTTCTCCATCCCTCTGTTTCCCATATTTAATTGCGTTATCTATTAGGTTGGATAGAACCTGATGTATCTTTTCTTTGTCGGCGTAAACAAAGACCTGGGTATCGTTCATATCATCAAAAAAGATACGGTTCTTTCGCTTTTTAGCTTTAACCACAAGAAGTTCAATAACATCCCTGACCAGGGTGAAAATGTTAAATTTCTCGAGGTTGAGCTTTACTACATCTGATTCAAGACGGGAAATAGATTCCAGGTCTTCAATGATCTCGATTAAACGGTTGATGCTTTTTTCAGTCCGTAACAGATATTCCCTGTTTATGGAAGGATCCTCCAGTCCTCCATCAAGCAAGGTTAAGACATATCCCTGAATATTAAAAATGGGGGTTTTTAATTCATGATACACATTTCCAATATAGTCGCGCCTGTATGATTCAAGTTTTTTAATAGTTGATTTTTTCATGAAGTCTGGTATTTGTAACCAACTCCTTTGATGGTTTTAATGTTTTTTAACTCTAACTTTTCCCTTATTTTTCGAATATGGACATCAATAGTCCTTCCTCCTACAACAACATCATTACCCCAGACACTGGAAAGTATCTGTTCTCTTGTAAAAACTTTATCCGGTTTCGATCCCAGGAGCATCAACAGTTCAAACTCCTTTTTTGGTAATGTTATTTCTTTACCCTCTTTAATTACAACATATTTTTCTTTGTCGATAGTAATCTCATTTAACTTTATCAATCCGGAAGATGCTTCAGGACTTTTATATCGTCGCAACAGTGCCTTAACCCTACTTACCAACACCTTTGGTTTGATGGGTTTTGTTACATAATCGTCTCCTCCCGCTTCAAAGCCTGCAATTTGTGAATAATCTTCCCCTCTGGCAGTGAGGAAAAGAACAATGGTGTCGGTCAAATGAGGGAATTGCCTGATCTCATGGCATGCCTCAACACCATCCTTTACAGGCATCATAACATCCATAATGATTAAGTGAGGGGTGATTTCTTTTGCCAGTTCAACAGCCTCTAGCCCATTCTTTGCACTGAAAACCTGGTATCCTTCTTTTTTAAGATTGTATCCAAGAAATTCCAGCACATCTTTCTCATCATCCACAATCATTACCTTGAAGTTCTCTGTGTTCATCTTTGATTTTTTTAGGTTTCTATATTGTAGTCCACTAATTACCATACCTGTCGATAGCCCCGCCTTGCAAGGCGGGGATTACTCAGGTTAAGTGACGCGAATAAAAAAAGACGAATTATTCAAATTACACGAAACTGGTACAAATATATTTGTTATTTTTATTCAAAATTTAAAATTTCAATGAAACATCTTTTATTTTATTTTATTTTATGTTTTTTAACCATACAAACAGTTTCTGGACAGGAGTTCAATGCCGGATTTATTGCCGGCCTCAGTACAAGTGAAATATCAGGCGATTTTGTTACCGGGCCAAGTAAAGCGGGACTGTATCTGGGGTTATTTACAAACCTGTATGTTTCTGAGAACTCTTCACTTCAGCTTGAGTTCGATTATGTTCAGAAGGGTAGCCGCGAAAATCCTGATTCTGTTAATCTTCGTAGCTATATCCTTAGGTTACATTACGCAGAAGTTCATTGTTATTATAAATATGACATAAAAGAGTTTACACTTGAAGCCGGCCCGTCACTTGGATACTTGATTCACTCATACGAAGAAGCTGACGGTTGGATATTGGAGCAGCCATTTAACCCATTGGATTTTAGTTTTAACATAGGACTTTATTACAGGATTTCTGAGAAGTTGCAATTTAATGTCCGGTATTCCAATACCCTGTTTTTTCCCGTTAGGGATAATTCATCCGGAGATAATTATTTTCTTAGGAAAGGACAATACAATGAAGTTCTTTCCTTTACGTTTCATTACACGTTCAGGAACATTAAAAAATGACTTTTGCAAGCCGTAAACCATTTTTATAATCTACCATTATCAAACTATTTTTTCCTGTGTAATACGTGTAGGCTTTCTGAAACACAAAGGCATTTTTTCGATTTTCAATTTGCGGCAATAAACGTTTGGAATATTCGCCTGTTTCCAGGTCAACCATGGCAACGGTAAGAATAAAATTAGTCCTCTTTTAAAAAGTCAATGTTTCTTTTTAATCCACTGAATTTTGCTCTTTTGACGGCCGATTTATTAAAAATTATGTCAAACTCATTTTTTGTTAATTTTTCCCATTTCGTTTTAGTCATTGAAAGCAGGTCTGGTGAAAAACAAAAATCTTTCTCCTTGTGTGGTTCAGAAAATCGATTCCATGGGCAAACATCCTGGCAAATATCACATCCGAATATCCAATTTTCAAATTCATTTTTATGTTTTTCAGGTAATTCATCTCTGTTTTCTATTGTCAGGTATGAAATGCATTTTCTGGCATCAATCACGTAGGGCTCGACAATGGCGTGGGTTGGGCATGCCTCAATGCAAAGCTGACAGCTACCACATCGATCTTTTTCCGGAGTGTCGTATTCAAGGTTCAGGTCTGTGATTATTTCCCCGATAAAGAAAAATGATCCTTTTTTTCGGTTTATCAAACAGCTGTTTTTACCAATCCAACCCAAGCCTGCATTTTGAGCCCAGGCTTTTTCAAGCACCGGAGCACTATCAACAAAGGTTCTTGCTTTTAGATGGCCTGTTTTTAATTGTAGTTGTTCGACGATTTGCTTCAGTTTATCTTTAATAATATAATGATAATCAATGCCGTAAGCGTATTTTGAAATCCTATAATGATTTTGTGAGGGTAGTGGGTTGGTAGGGTAATAATTATAAAGCACAGAAATAACTGATTTGGCGTTTTCGACCAGTAAAAAAGGGTTTGATCTTTTATCTATGTGATTCTCCATGTAATGCATCTTTCCATGCATTTTCCCCTTCAACCACTCTTTTAGCCTGGAGGATTCCTCATCAAGTTCTCTCACTTTCGAGATTCCACAAAAAGAGAACCCCAAATTTAATGCTGAAGATTTGATAAAGGATGTTAATTCTTTTTTTTTATGTCCGTTCATTAGAACAGTACTTGATTTATTCCCAATGGGTTGGTATTTATTTGTTATTTATGATGAAGAATGATGGAATACTGGAATACTGGAATGTTGGAATAATGCCCGCCTGACAGGACGGGCAGGGAATATGGATTTAAACGTGAAAATTCACAATTAATCCTTTTTAATTTGTTAAAATGTATCATCCCAAGTACCCTCCTTCATTTATTCCATTTTTCCATCATTCTATTAATCAAACAGATTTTTTTGTTCAGATGATGGTATTCTACCAAGATGTTCATAAGCACGTTGTGTAACCTGCCTTCCTCTTGGCGTACGGACAAGAAACCCTTCCTTTATCAGAAATGGTTCATAAACCTCTTCAATGGTTTCGGTTTCTTCACTAACGGAAGTTGCGATAGTTGAAAGGCCCACGGGCCCTCCCTTAAATTTATCGATGATTGTTGATAAAATTTTATTATCCATTTCGTCGAGCCCGTTTTTATCAACGTTAAGTGCATTTAACGCATAGCTGGATATATCAATATCAATGGTCCCATCTCCTTTAATCTGGGCAAAATCCCTAACTCTTCTAAGCAAAAGGTTTGCAATTCGTGGTGTTCCCCTGCTTCTGCGTGCAATTTCCGAAACAGCATCCGGTTTTACATCCACTTTAAGAATTTTACTTGATCGGCGGATAATTTTTTCCAGGGTTTTAGCATTATAGTACGATAAACGTGAGTTAATTCCAAACCTTGACCTTAAAGGGGCTGTGAGCATACCCGATCTTGTGGTGGCTCCGATAAGTGTAAAGGGGTTAAGTTTTATCTGTACACTTCGCGCATTTGGCCCTGAATCAATCATGATATCGATTTTATAATCTTCCATGGCTGAATAGAGGTATTCTTCAATAATATGGCTTAACCGGTGTATTTCGTCGATGAAAAGCACATCCCGTTCATTTAAACTGGTTAAGAGCCCGGCCAAATCACCCGGTTTATCCAGCACCGGCCCTGAAGAGACTTTTATATTAGCACCAAGTTCATTTGCAATAATGTATGATAACGTTGTTTTACCGAGGCCTGGAGGGCCATGAAGTAATACATGATCTAATGCTTCGTTACGTTGATTGGCGGCTTCAACGAATATTTTCAGGTTTTCCACAACCTTTGGTTGCCCTGAAAAATTATTAAAATCAGATGGGCGTAATACCATCTCAAGTTCAAGTTCATCTTTTGTTAAATGTTCGCCGGTTGCATCAAGATTCTCGTTCATAAAGTAATGATATAATTATGGTATCCGGATAGCGGGATAAAGCCGGAATAACAACACATAAATAAATTATAAAGCAAATATACACATTGCCTGAAACGAACATGAATTTTATTTTTATTAATTACAATTCAAAATCAGCAAAAGAATTATCAATCTAAGCAAAAAAGAAAATTGCCGGGCATTTAGTTTTTTGAAAAATAATTGCTATTTTTACAAAAAATCTTTTCAAAACATGTAATCATGACCCTAATAGTTGTAGCAATTGATTTTTCAAAGACATCATTACATGCCTTGGACTATGCTATCAATTTAGCGAACAGCACTAAAGCTGATGTGATGATGGTTTGGGTTGATAATCAAACCTCTAACGAGTCGATTTTTTCAGATGGTGGTTGTGAGATCAGAGATGAATCAAAACGAAATTTTGAGGAATTACATGAACAGCTCAATGGTCGTTTAGTACATGGGAAGCTAAGGTATAAACTAAAAAAGGGCAAGGTTTACTTTGAGATTGCCCAGCAAGCCAAGCGATACAAAGCAGATTTAATTGTTGCCGGAACTCATGGCCTTACTGGGTTTGAAGAGTATTGGATTGGTAGCAATGCCTACAGGATCGTTACTAATGCGCCTTGTCCTGTTATTACTGTTAGACATAACTTTGATTTAAATAAAAGAATTCAAAAAATTGTAATTCCCATTGATAATACAAGGAATACAATCCAGAAAGTCCCTTATATTGCCAGGGTAGCTAAGTCGTTCGATTCGGAAGTTCATATTCTTGCTTTGTATTCGACAGTAATTAAAGCGATAAGAAATAAAGTTGATATAGCAGCTAATGATGCAAAAGTGTTGATGGAAAAGCTGAAGATAAAATGCATTATGGAGTCAATGATGGCTGAAAATGTGACCCAATGTACACTTAACTATGCCAGCCGGATCGATGCAGAGTTGATCTCTATTATGACAGAACAGGAAACCACCGAGGCAAATATATTATTAGGCGAATATGCAAGGCAGATGGTAAATAATTCGCCAATACCTGTATTAAGTATTCACCCGAATGAAATATGGACCTTCGGGAAACGTTAACATTTTATGTTAAGAATTATTTTTGCAATAGCTCTCTTTTTCTTTTCTGTTTGTGGAATAGTATTAAATGCTCAGGAAACTCAAAGCTTATCCGGACAACTTGAGATTATTCAGGACAACCGAATTGATACACTGATTGAAAAGCATATTTTTTTAAATAAGCAATTCAAAACAATTGAAGGCTATAAGATTCAAATTTTTTTTGATGCAGGGAATAAATCTAAGCATAATGCTTATGATGCAAGGGATAGTTTTATAGAGAAATATCCCGATTATTACGTTTCTGTTACTTTTAATGAACCATATTATCGCGTTAGGGTTGGTGCTTTTCGTTCACGCATGGAAGCAGAAGGATTTCTTACGATGATTAAAGCAGACTACCCCAATGCCTTTGTAATAAAAGATAAAATAGACCCGTTGGATGTTAACTGATTTTAAATAGGAAGGTAATCAAATGAAAAAAGTAATTGTCGTTGCCGTTGATTTTTCAGATTGTTCAATTAATGCATTTGAACATGCTTTTTCAATTGCTCAAAAATCTAAATCAGACATAAAAATGGTTTTTGTAAACAAGGCTGTTCAGGAAAAATCGGTAGCACTTAAAGATCCTGAAGAGGCAATTGCAGATGCAAGGAGTCGATTTGAAGAAATTATCAGCACATATCAGCCGAAACTAAAAAATAATGTTATTGAATACAATATCAGAACGGGTAAGGTTTATCGGGAGATAATCAAACAGGTGAAAGAAGATGATGCATTTCTTGCTTTAGCTGGTACTCATGGTTCATCAGGCTTTGAGGAGTTTTGGATCGGGAGTAATGCCCAAAAACTTGTTTCTTCCTCTGCTTGCCCAACAATAACTATCAGAGGAGGTATAAAAATAGACCGGAACCTAACTAAGATAGTTTTACCTATCGACAGCACAACAGAAACACGCCAGAAAGTACCATTTACATCGTTGATGGCAAAATATTTTGATGCAAAAATATACATCATATCTTTGTACTCAACGCATGTACAGGCAGTTAGAGATCGGGTTGATAAGTATTCTGAACAGGTAATCGAATACCTTCAAGAGAATGAAATAACGTACAACCATGAGATTATTGAGGTTGATAATATTACTGACGACACCATTGAGTATGCAACCAGCATTGAGGCTAATCTCATTTCCATCATGACGGAGCAGGAGAAAAAAACAGCTAATTTATGGCTCGGCCCTTTTGCTCAACAGATGATCAATCACTCGCCAATACCGGTTCTTAGTATTCACGCTAAAGAATATATTCGGACGCTTTCACGATAATTAGTTTCTATTAACGGCATTAAGGTCTTCAAACGCTTCTTTTAAGCGGGTAATCAAAGAAATTTCACCTGCGTGTAGCCATTTCCTGGGGTCATAGTACTTTTTATTTGGTTTGTCAGCTCCATCAGGATTGCCTATCTGGCCTTGCAGGTAATCACGGTTTTTTTCATAGTAGCCTTTAACACCTGCCCAAAACGCCCACTGCGTATCTGTGTCAATGTTCATTTTAATTACACCATATGAAATAGCTTCACGTATTTTTTCCTGAGGAGATCCGGAGCCACCATGAAAAACAAAGTTAACAGGGTTTGGGCCTGTATTATATTTTTCCTGAATGTATTTTTGTGAATTATGCAGGATAACCGGTTCCAACCTTACATTCCCCGGTTTGTAAACTCCATGTACATTCCCAAATGAGGCAGCAATAGTAAATCGATCGCTGATCTTCATCAACTCTTCGTAAGCATAGGCAACATGTTCGGGTTGAGTATATAACTTGGAACTATCGATCCCGGTATTATCAATGCCATCTTCTTCGCCACCGGTAATCCCAAGCTCAATCTCCAATGTCATATCGATCTTGCTCATTCGTTTAAGGTATTTTAGGCTTATTGCTATGTTTTCTTCGATTGGTTCGGTAGAAAGGTCAAGCATATGCGAGCTAAACAAAGGAGTTCCATTTTTTTTGTAAAACAATTCACCGGCATCAAGTAATCCATCAATCCATGGCAATAATTTTTTAGCTGCATGATCGGTATGAATAATTACAGGTATCCCATAAAGGGCAGCTATCTGATGGATATGGTATGCTCCGGAAACAGTGCCGGCAATGGCAGCTTGTTCATTCTCATTTGAAACACCTTTTCCTGCATAAAAACTCCCACCCCCATTTGAAAACTGAATGATAACAGGTGAGTTCATCTCCCTGGCAGC
>JAUXII010000245.1 GCA_030621075.1 Lentimicrobiaceae bacterium | reverse complement strand
GTTATACTTATGAAAACGTTACAAACGATCCTTTAAAAACACGCCTTTATACACTCGATAATGGCTTAAAAGTTTATTTAACCATAAACAAAGACGAACCGCGTATTCAAACCTTGATTGGTGTCAGATCCGGGTCAACTTCCGACCCCGTTGAAACAACCGGCCTGGCCCATTATTTCGAACATTTAATGTTCAAGGGCACACAAAAAATTGCTTCAACCAACTGGGAAGCAGAAAAACCGCTGTTAGATGAAATCTCCGAACTCTTTGAAGAACACCTAAACACAGAGGACCCTGACGAAAAAATAGCTATTTATAAAAAAATTGACAGCATATCATTTCTCGCTGCAGGTTATGTTGCAACCAATGAATACGATAAAATGGTTTCCAGCCTTGGCGCTAAAAGAACCAACGCCGGTACCTCTTACGACCTGACCGTTTACATCAACGATATACCATCCAACGAACTGGATAAATGGATGATGCTGGAAAGCGAACGTTTTGGCGATGTTGTCCTTCGTTTGTTTCATACCGAACTTGAAACAGTTTACGAAGAATACAACATGTATAATGATATGGACCGGAGCAGGGCCCGTGAAGTCCTGATGAAGGCACTTTTTAAAAAACATCCCTATGGACGTGATGTAATTGGGCTTCCTGAACACATTAAAAACCCTTCTTTAAACAATATTTATACCTTCTACGAAACCTTCTACGTTCCTAATAACATAGGAATTATCCTGGCTGGGGATTTTGATATGGAGGAAACCATTATGATGGTTGACAACTATTTTGGAAATAAAGAATATAAACCGCTTCCAGAGATCATTCAACCAGTAGAAGATCCTATTACTGAACCAATTATAAAAGAACTCTTCGGGCCTGATGCCGAATTTATGAACCTTGCCTTCCGTTTTGACGGTGCCGGATCGGAAGATGAAAAATATGTTACCCTTATCGACTTGATACTGAGTAACAGCCAGGCAGGTTTGATCGATCTCGACTTAAACCAACAACAAAAAGTTTTAAGGGCCGGGGCTTATCCACGCTTTATGAGAAATTACGGAATGCATATTTTTTATGGCAATCCCCGCCAGGGACAAACATTGGAAGATATTAAGGATTTACTACTTGTAGAAATTGACAAAGTTAAAAAGGGAGAGTTTGACGACTGGATGCTGGAAGCTGTTATCAACGACATGCGTCTTTCAGAAATACGCAGGCAAGAAAGCAATGGAGCAAGAGCATTTACACTTTTAAGCGAATTTATTAATGGTATCAGCAGAAAAGACGAATTGAGTTCTATTGATGAACTGGAAAAAATCACCAAAGAAGAATTGATCAACTTCGCTAACAACCATTACAAAGATAATTATGTGGTTGTTTATAAAAGGTTTGGAGACAAAGATGAAGTTGATAAAGTGGAAAAGCCACCCATCACAGCAATACCTGTTAACAGAGAATACCAATCTGATTACTTTAAGGAGTTTGCAACTATTGAATCGGAAAACGTAAGTCCGGTATTTGTTGATTTTAAAACAGCGATATCAAAAGATGATATCGCCGATGGTGTTGAATTCTGTTACCTGAAAAATGAGTCCAATGAGCTCTTCTCCCTGAATTATATCATCGATATGGGGAAAAATCATAACCTGAACTTACCGATCGCTGTAAATTATTTACCATACCTGGGAACGGATAAATTCACGGCAGCTGAATTACAACAGGAATTTTTTAAGCTGGGAATCAGTATGGGTGTAAGTACCGGGAACGAAAGATCGTATGTTTACATCTCCGGCCTGCAAAAATCATTCGAAAAAGGAATGGAACTGTTGGAGCATGTGCTTTCCAGTGTTCAACCAGATCAGGAAGCATACGATGAATATGTGAAGGGTATTTTAAAGAAACGGGCAGATAGTAAGCAGAATAAAAATTCCATTCTTTGGAGTGCCATGTTTAATTATGGCAAATATGGCCCAACCTCACCATTTACTGATATTCTTTCAGAAGATGAACTTGTAAACCTGGACCCCCTGGTACTCACCAACCTTTTAAAAGAAATCTATTCATACAAACATAAAATCTTTTATTATGGAAAGAATGATATGGCAAGTACCCGGAAAATGATCCAAAAATTCCACGTTATTGCAGGTAACCTTAAAGAGTATCCGGAACCAACAAAATATACTGTGCTGGATTCTGATATAAATAAAGTTTATTTTGTTAATTACGATATGACACAGGCCAATATCATCTTCTTGTCAAAAGATCAGCTTTTTGATAAAGACCTTATCCCTCCCTCCAGATTATTTGGCGAATACTTTGGCGGAGGACTTTCCTCTATTGTGTTTCAAGAGATAAGAGAAGCCAGGGGCTTAGCCTATGCTGCATTTGCCGCTTATGCTGTTGCCGGAAAGCCCGACAAGCACAACTTCATCTATGCCTTTGTCGGTACCCAGGCTGATAAACTTAATGATGCCACGGAGGCCATGCTTTCCCTGATGAACGATATGCCAAAGGCAGAAAAGCAATTTGAACTTGCAAAAGAGTCTATAATCAAAAAAATCAATACCGAACGCATCATTAAATCCAGTATCTTCTGGACTTATATGTCGAACATGGACAGGGGAATTGATTATGATATTCGAAAAGAGGTATATGATCTGGCTCAAACAATGACCCTGGATGAAATGGCAGCCTTCTTTAATGATCACATCAAAGGAAAAAAATACACCTACCTGGTCATGGGAAACAAAAATGACCTGGATTTTAAAGTATTAGAAAAAATTGGCGATGTCCAGGAACTTACCCTGGAAGAAATTTTTAATTATTAAAATAACAGCCCTTTCGCATGCTTCTCGCCAATCACCTTGAGCATGTCATCGGTCATGACCTCAAGGGTGAATTTAGGATCCCAGCCCCACTCTTCACGAGCGGCAGAATCATCCATATTATTTGGCCATGTTTCGGCAATACCCTGTCGTACCGGATCAATATTATATTCCATCTCTAAAGCAGGGATGCGTTTCTTAATTGTGTTGAAAATAATTTCAGGATCGAAACTCATTGCACTCACGTTAAATGCAT
>JAUXII010000195.1 GCA_030621075.1 Lentimicrobiaceae bacterium | reverse complement strand
AAAATAAGCAACGGATTTGGATGGCCTGTTCGTCTTCTGATCCATATAATTCCGGAATTTCGAATATACTTCATGAAGCTTTTCCATAAATTGCCCGTCGCGTTTCATTGCTTCAAATTTATCAATGGATAATGCTTCAAGAAGAGCGATAGGGTTATTCATATTACTTTCCCATAGCCCGGGATCAATCATTTTAAAAAGATCCATTGCCTCGTAATTCCACGACCACCAAAGATTTCGCGATAACTCATAAAGTTTGTTAAAAGAGCCATTTACCTGCGATGTAACCAATATTTTCCTCCACGTGGGTTTTTCCGGTTTGGTTTCACGAAATGCGTATAATTGTTCAGTCTGAATCTTACTCTTATACAATGCAGCACGTTCGCCTGATTTTTGAAGAGCTACAGTATACGCTTCAAAATAATGAGCAATCAGGTTTTCCCAGAGGGCAATACGTGAAACTTCAAAGGCCTGGGCACGTGCGTTTTTACGATCTGATTTCGATTGGTTTGAAAAAGCAAATAAAGCCTTCTTGATAGCTTCAGTTGTTCCATCTTCAAAATCATCATTTCGCTCCACAACAATGACACCTGAATTTTTTTTACCATATTTCGTGTTAACCCACTGGCCAAAACCAGCCAATGTTGTTGTTATCGTGGGAATATGGAATGCTATGCTTTCAAGAGGTGTATAACCCCATGGTTCATAATATGACGGAAAGACGGAGATATCAAAGCCGATAAGGAAGTCATAGTAATCCATATTGAAGATACCATCCTGTCCATTCAGATACGAGGGAACAAAAATTATCTTTACTTTATCCTCCGGGCTGTTAGTAAGTCCATTGGTTACAATTGCTTCCAATACCGGGTCATGCTGTTTGTCAAATAAATTATGTGTTAGAAACTCATTCACGACAGGATTGCCATAATCGGGGTTACCGATCCTCTTAATGAGCTCCTCTCTCGGGCCGGTTTGATGGGCAGGTACAGCAATAACAGCAACAAGTTCGTGATCATGTGATTGCTTATTCAAATCCCCCAGGGCCTCGATAAACAAGTCGATCCCTTTATTCCTGAATTCATACCGGCCGCTGTTAATAATGAGTGTACTTTCGGCACTTATCTTCTGATTAAGAATGGCTTCGGTAACAGCAATGATTTTTGACCGGGCAAATGAACGTTTCTCATCAAACTTCTCGAAGAGGGCACAAATGAGTCTTCAAAACCATTTGGAGTAACAACATCTACATCTTTTTGAAGAAAATAGTGGCACTCCTTTGCTGTAATGTCACTCACAGTAGTAAATGCATCGGCCTCCATTGCCGATATTTTCTCGAGAGAATATTTTGAACGGATGCCGAAATTGTTTGCCAGAATATTGGCATCAAACGCCTTGAGGTCCTTATACAATGGAAGGCCGTTTCCTGCGATACTGCGTCCAACAGCGGTTGCATGCGTAGTAAAAACCGTTGAGGCCTGAGGCACCTGATCTTTTAAGTAAAGCACTCCCGTTCCTGTCATCCACTCATGAAAATGAGCAACCAATTTATGGCTGCTACTTACAAAATAATCATAAAAGCTATGAATGATCTTTGCCGCAGCGTAACCAAATAATGCAGGTTCGATATAATCCCAATGACCTGATAATGAATCCAGTTGATAGGTTTCCCAGAAGTGCGAAAATATTTCATTCTTTTGAGAAAAATAGGGAGTGAAATCAACCAGGATAACAATTGGTTTACCAGCAATATTCCAGCGTCCAATACGAAATTTCAAGCCATCATCAGCAGCTTTTTCTCTCCAGGGCCTGAATAATTGATGATCTTCAATAAACTCGGGGTTCTCGTGGGTTTCCTTCCACACATCGGGGCCGATAAGGATATAATTATCTCCAAATGTCTCAACAAGGCTTATTGCCTTTGTGGATATTACGGTGTATATCCCTCCTACTTTATTGCATACTTCCCAACTGGTTTCAAAAATATAATCAGGGCTAATATTGTTGTTTTTATTTTTCATTCTTTCTGTTTAATTGAAAAATTGTTCTTTATTGCCTTAATGTTTTCTGGCTTCTGTTTCCTTTTTCATCTGGGCAAGGGGGGGGGGATGCTCTCTCATCCCCGGACTGAAGTCCGGGGCTATGCAAATTAAATCCCGTTTTTTCTATCTCCTAGTTCCTGTCTCCCGATTCCTGTTTCCCTATCTTCCCGCCGACTGCCGACTGCCTACTGTCAACTGCCTACTTTCTTCCTGGCACACTTCTCAACCCGGATGCGAAAATCGGAAAGAATGTTCATGTAATTAGTAAATGCCTCGTAAGGTGAAGGGTAAGGGTTAAAATATTTATGTACATCACCATCAGAAAACCACTTTGTACACATATAATAAAAATGATCACTGGTCTGGAGGTATCTCCAATCCCTAAGCAAATCATTATCCTTACATGCTTTCACTTGTTTTTCAAGAAAATATATATTTTCGAAAGCTTCATCCTGTAATTCATTTCCCAGCCATGCCGTCAGGTCACGTTCCTCATCAGCCCAGGAAATAGGGTTAGGAACATGTATAGCAGAAACAGGCTGTAACTTCTGAGCCAGATCCGAAGGTGTATGAAACTTATAATCGGTCTTTGATAAAATTTCATGGGGCAGGGCCCTCATAAAATCAAAAATGCCCGTTTCTTTCCATTGATGTTCGCCGAAAGTTTCATAATCAAGAAAAAGATTTACCACCTCTTCCTCAGGGTCAAACGCATTAATCCATTGAGCAAATTTCTGTGCTGTCAGAGGCCATTCATTCCATTCCTGTAATGAAAACCGAAAGGCAATATCATCGCTGAGCCGAAAGTTCTTTAACAATAATTTCAGCTTTGGTTTGCGGGCATTACAATACATATAATTAGGGCTCTTCCAACCTAAAACATGTTTTGCCCCTTCGGTAAGCATCAGCTCATAACCCATATCAGCGACCATTTCTCCAATCTCATCTGAATAAATAAGCTCAGTATTCCTGAAAGTAGTGGGGCGGACTCCAAAAAGTTCTTTGATCATATCACTGTGCATCTTCACCTGGTCTTTGAATTCCCTCTTACTTTTTAATGAAGAAAGACTATGGGCATATGTTTCAGCCAGGAACTCAACATTACCTGTATCCGCCAGCTTTTTAAAACTGTCAATCACCTCGGGGGCATACTGTTCAAATTGTTCAAGGGCCATCCCGGAAATGGAATAACTCACCCTAAAGGCTGATCCCAGCTCATTAATAAGGTCTAACATTAGCTGATTCGCCGGGAGATACGATTTCTCAGCAATACGGCGAACAATAGAACTATTGAGGAAATCGTCGTAATAATTTTGATTTTTCCCTATATCAAAAAACCGGTAGGTTTTAAGCCTGAATGGCTGATGTACCTGAAAATAAAAACAAACAGAACGCATGTGTTTTGGTTAAACTGTTAATACTATTTTTTAAAAAAATCAGCCTCAAGCTGCAAGCCATAAGCTGCAAGTTGAGTGAAGCAAAATCCCGATTTATCGGGACTATAAGCAATGTACTACAACAAACAAATATTTATAACTATCGCCGAATGTTAGCATTTCGTTATTTATTCTTTTAGTTTGTTTTTGTGTCCG
>JAUXII010000325.1 GCA_030621075.1 Lentimicrobiaceae bacterium | reverse complement strand
CACATTGAGGAATGACATCCCTTAAAAATTATTACTACTTTTACAGCTGTTAGATTTTATGTATACTTTTTTTATGAATCAAGCACTTGCAGTTAAGCTAAACGATAAACTGAAAGGATTATCACCAGAGGAGATCCTATCTTTCTTTCTTAAAGATTTTGATGGAGAAATTGGATTTTCAACAAGTCTTGGCGCTGAAGATCAGGTTATTACGCACATGATTGCCGACATTGATAAATCCACTCCTATTTTCACACTGGATACGGGCCGTTTATTCCAGGAGACTTATGAGTTGCTTTATATCACCGAAAATAAATATAATATTAAAATCACCGTTTATTTTCCCCATTCGAAGCAAGTGGAAAAAATGGTGAATGAAAATGGAATTAATCTCTTTTATGAAAGCGTTGAGAAACGAAAACATTGTTGTTTCATCCGTAAAACAGAACCCTTAAAAAGAGCAATGCACGATTTAGATGCATGGATTTGCGGGCTTCGGAGAGATCAATTAGCCAGCAGACAAAACAGTACAATTGTTGAGTGGGACGAACTGCATAACATACTCAAAATTAATCCATTGATTTACTGGACAGAAAAACAGGTCTGGGATTACATAAAAAATAACAACATACCATACAACAGGTTACACGATAAAGGCTTTCCAAGCATTGGATGCCAGCCCTGTACACGAGCTATAAAATCTGGTGAGGGTATCCGGGCCGGAAGATGGTGGTGGGAGATGGAAGGGCATAAAGAATGTGGTTTGCACCAATCACCTACATAAAAAACCCTTGCACCATCATACCATTTCAAGGTAAACCTGCTGCCTTCCACATTTACTAACTAAATCGAATGGCCTTCACCGGAGATATCCGCGTAATAATATAAGAAGGTACGATCAACATTAATAAGCATACCAGTAACGTACCAACATTCAACAGAAGTATAGCTATTATATCAAAATTGATTGGGACAACAGAAACATAATAAGACTCCTGAGGAAGCTTCATGATGCCGAATTTCTGCTGAAGAAAACAAATCATTATTCCAAAAAAATTGCCCCAAAATAATCCAATACCAATAAGGTAAGTAGCATTATATAGAAATATTTTTCTAACACTCCAGTTTCTGGCTCCAAGGGCTTTTAAAACGCCAATCATATTTGTCCGCTCGAGAATTAGGATCAATAGGGTTGATATCATGGTAATTCCAGCAACAAGAACCATCAAAACCAGTATAATAACCACATTCATATCCTGAAGAGCAAGCCAGTCGAACATCTGAGGATATATCTGTTTTATTGTTTGCGCATTCAAATCATACCCAATTTCATTGTAAACAACCTCGCCCATCCTGTCAATATCATCAAAGTTATCAATAAACACCTCAAAACCAGTTACTTCATTCATAGTCCAGCCATTTAATTTTTGAATATGGCCAATATCACCAATAACAAAACGGTTGTCAAAATCCTCAAGGCCTGTTTCAAAAATCCCGGCGATTTGCAATTTTCTTCCTCTTGTTTTATTGTTAATGATGAAATACATCCGAAGGTCATCTCCTACGTCTAGCTTAAGCCTGGCAGCGATCTTTTTTGAAATCAAAACATCATCAGTTTTTACAGAATCTACCACCTGAAAAGAGGTGCCTTCAATAATTTTATCTTCAAAAAAAGACCAGTCATAATCACTTCCAATACCTTTCAGCACAACGCCTTCCATTTGATCCTCCGTCTTTATGATACCCCCTTTAATAGCAAAGACCTGTATATGTCTGACTCCGTCAATATCAGTAAGTCCCGGATAAAAATCCTGATTTTTCTCAATGGGAGCCGGATCCAATGAAATATTTGAATCGTACCTTGAAATTTGAATATGCGAACCAAATCCAATGACCTTATCGCGTATCTGTTGCTGAAAACCGGTTACAATGGCTACAGAAATTATCATTACACTAATGCCCAAAATAATACTCAATATAGCAATGCGTATGATAGGGCGTGAAAAGTTTGCCTTTCCTTTGGCAACAATACGTTGGGCGATGAAGCGTTCGAAATTCACAGTGAAAATTATTTATTGATTACAAATGTATGAAAAAGCAGCAAGCTATAAG